>JAGATI010000121.1 GCA_017621295.1 Clostridia bacterium
CCGCTTCGGTTTTAGCTAAAATTATGGGACACGCAAATGTAGCAACTACTTTAAATGTATATTGTGAAGTATTTGATAAATTTAAAAAAGAACATCTTGATATGTCCTTTGAATACCTTGAAAAACAAGGGCTTACTATTGATTTTAAATAATGATTTATACAGCCACCGTTACAGCCTTGCATAATATTTTCAAAATATTTTATATTTATTTTAAAATATATTGAAAATGTAAAATGCTTTAATATATAGGGTTTGATATACTTTGAAATAAATTCAAAATATTTTCAAACCCTTATTTTTAGTCTGCTTTTGCCATCCATTGAAGTCTTTTCCATCATATTCAATTGTTAGTTTTATATTTCTCAATTCTTACTCTCCGTTCATTTTTAAGTTTTTTTGTTTTATATTTTTATATTTTTTCTTCTTATATAATACAGCCTTATTACAGCCTTTGAAAAATAAATTATTTTTCTTTCCAATTAAAGCCATCTTTTACACCAATTTTATAAATCTTTTCAGTATATCCTGGAAAGATTCTTTGTAATATTTTATCAAACATATTTAATTCTATCAAGTTATTCTTCATAATATCCCTCCTTTTAGAGATATCTCTTACATAATATTTTACCATATTATGTTAAATAAAATAACTATACTGGACGATAGATACACACTTGTTTTTCATTGATATTAAGCTACTTACAAAAAACGACAAATTACGACAAATTTTTCACTAACTCATCTATATATTCACTAGCAGAGTTTTCTTCTTCTAAATTCTTTTGTGTTAGTTTAATATAATCAGATGCTTTTTTATATTCTTTGTTTTGAATAAAATCATTAATAGTATTTAATACATCATTAACTTCTTTGTTTTTCATAATATGCACCTCTTTCATACATATTATATCTTAATTACCTATTTTTAACAATAGTTATCGCTCATTAAACTCAAATAGCAGATAGTTAAAATATTCGTTAGTTTCATTTAAAATAGATAATATGAAAGAGAGGTGGTTTAGATGATTCATTTAAGAGTAAAAGAAATATTAAAAGAACAAAAGAAAACAAAATATTGGTTTGTAAAAAAGATGGAAGGCGGTTATCAATCACTTTCGCATATGATGAATAATGAAACAAGCAGTATTCGTTTTGATACTTTAGAAAAAATGTGTGATGTACTTAATTGTGAAATTGGAGATATAATTGTTAGAAAGAAAGGAAAGAGAAAATAATGAGTAAATTATTAAAACAATATGAAGAATTAAAAAAACAAGATCCTGAAAAAATTTATATTTTTAAAGTAGGTATTTTTTATAATATTTTAAATGAAGATGCCAGAATAGTCTCAAACACAATAGGTTTAAAACTAACTGATTTAAGTCCAGAAATAGTAAAATGTGGCTTTCCAATCGCCAAATTAGAAAAATATACACATTTACTAGAATCTCATAACTTAAAATTCCAGGTAGTATCTAACCCAGCACCTTCAAATCAAAACACTTCTTATTATGACAGTATTATTAAGAAAATACAAGATATTGACTTAAATAATACTACTTGTAAAGAAGCATTTGATATATTATATAATATACAACAAAAAATAAAAAATATACAATAAAGAGGAGAGTTTTTTCTCCTCTTGTTAATTTTTATATCATTTTTGTAAACTTTTGCACTTTTTTTGTTATTTTTTCTCAAAAAATGATACATTTTGTATCATTTTTGTAAAAAACAGTGCATTTTTATTTTGCTACACTTTTATTAAGTTATTTTTATGTATTGCTGCAGTTACAGTTTTTCCTTTACCAATTACAACTCTATCTCCGTTTACTTCAATAACATCATAAATAGTAGAATATACAAAAGATGCCAAATTTCCACCTGTATATGTTTTTGCACCTTGCTTTACTTTTACTTTATTACCTTTTTCTATTTTTGATGAAGTAGTAATTGTTTCTACTTTTCCTGATGATATTTTTTCTACATAATCTAAACTAATCCATCCTGCACCTGATTTAAGTTTTCCCCATTTAGATGCTCCTGTGCCTTCTTTTTCTGCGACTATTGTATAAACTCCATGATCTTTTATTTGTCCTACTACAGCATAATTTGTACCTGCATCTGCTCTTATATTTAATACATCTGCAGTTACTTTTACTAAATATCCTTCTGAAGAAGTAGGATTTGTATTTTCTGCAGGTTTTTCAATATTATTTATTTTATTGGCTTGTTCTGCAATATAATCCATTTTAGATAATAGATAATCACCAGGGCAAGTTGTAGCAGCATACATTCTATGCCATACTAAATTTTGACCTTTTACAAGTTTACCTAAATTATTTCTTTTTGCAATATCTGCAACTAATTCTATAAGTTTATTTAAAACAGCATCGGAAACAGGATAATTTCCTCCTAATGAACTATTTGATGTTTCAATAGTTACCGATTTACAATTTGAATCCCAATTAGAATTACAATAAGATGTATTTTCTTCATCTACATATAAACCTACTTCTGCATCTTTTCCTATACCATAATTACTAGAAGCTTTTCTACTTCCGTTTTGAAATATACCACCACATTGTTTTGCAGTTAATATTCCTGCCATATGATGTATTGCAATTTTTTCAATTTTTCTTCCACTTCTTCCAACAGTATAATTGTTAGAATGTGCAGGCACTTTTATATTTACTAAACTTGAATTACTCATTATTCTTCTTCTCCTTTCCCATTTGTAAATTCTTTTTCCATTTCTTCAGATAAAACAATTTCTTTTTCTTCCATGAAAATCATCCTTTCTTTAATAAAATAAATACTGGAAGATTTTTAAGTTTTCTTCCAGTATTTTTATAATGCCGTAATTTTTTTACGGTATTATTCTGATTTACTTTCTTTTAATTGAGTACCAAAATAAAATGCTATAATCATCAAATATATTTGTTCAATATCCATTTGTCCCATTACAGCTTTATAAGCTACAACTAAAGTCAATATTAAGGTTACTAAACTTTTAACATTAATTAATTTTGCGATTTTTTCCTTCATAACAAAACCTCCTATTTTAAACCTAATTTAAAAAGAGCATATGCTAGTATTGCATAGAATAAATAATCAATTAATTTATCCCATTTCATACCTTTTTGCTCTTTTCCTTTTTGTATATCATTTTTTATTGCTGTTACAGTATTTTCAACATTTCCCATTCTATAATCCATTTTTTCCATTATAGAATAGGTTTTTTCAAGACTATCTAGTCTTGCATCGTGTTCATCTAATCTTTTTGTATTTGACTTTGCTCTTTCTTCTAAATGAGCTATTGCAACTTCTGGACTATCCATTTTTTCTCTCCTCTCTTGTAAGAAAAAGAAGACCTTAATCTAGGTCTTCTTTTCTTGGCCATATTACATTATAGGGAAATCCTTCTTGTTTAGTAATATCCCTTAATTCTTGTCTATATTTTGACATATTATTGTTTAATATATTGCCTATTCCTTTAAATACCTTTATTACTACTGTTAATAAATTTGTTGCAGTAATTTCTTCAGGTATTTCAATTCCTAATCTGTCTATGCACATTTCCTTATCTGTTTCTTCTAATAATTTATTTCTTTGTTCTCTAACCATTGAAGCTACTTCGTTATATTCATTGTTTTTTGCAAGTTCTAACCATTTGTTGTATTTTTCTTCATTGTCATTTAATTCTTGTTCTAATTCATCCCTGTAATTAGTATTTAGTCTGTATGTATCATAAGAATATCTTTTTTCATTATCTTCCAAACTTTCTAATTCTTGAATATTATCAAAAAATACAAGATCGCACTTGCCATTAATTATATTTTCTATTTCAAATTTATTTTTTGGCTGTAAGTTGCTTTCTGCTTTCATTTTTAATCACTCCTTTACACTTATTTAAATCTACATATGGTTTCACATATTTTTCATTAAATTTATAAGAATCACAATGTTTTAACCATCCATAATAGCTTAAAGATGCACTTGCATCTTTATAAGTAATTTTTTGCTTTTTAGATATTTTTTTATATCTTCTTTTTATTCTCAAAAAATTACTTTTTCGTAAAGTAGTGTACCCTCTATAAAATCTATATCCTAAAAAATCAATTGGTCTAGAATCAACTTTAAACAATTGCCAATTTTCTTTTAATAATAAATCTTCATTTTTTAAATATTCTTCTATTTTATCCTTTATTTTATGTAGTTCTTTTTTGTTTCTATGAAATAATACCATATCATCCATATATCTTAAATAATATGGAACTTTTAAATCTTCTTTTATGTAATGATCTAAATTTTGTAAGAAGAAATTTGCAAACCATTGTGAAGTATAATTTCCAATAGGTACTCCCTGCTCTGCACTATCTATTATTTTGTCAATTAAATCTAATGTATCTCTATCTTTTATAATTCGCAAAAATTTTCTTTTTAAAATACTTTGATTTATACTTGGATAAAACTTTTTAATATCTAACTTCAAACAATATTTAGTATTTTTTCTATCTCTAACAAGTATCTTTTTTAAGTATTTTAATCCATGCATTATTCCACGATTTTTTATTGAACCACAACAATATTCGTACATTCCTTTCATTATAAAGGGCTCTATTTGTTGCATTAATGCCCAATGTACTACTTGATCAGGATAAAAACAAGGTTTATATATAATTCTTTCTTTTTTTCTTACTCCATCGTGTATTTTCATTTCTACATATGGTTTTGGAGTATAAGTCTTTTTTGAAAGTTTATTATATATATCATCCACATAAAATATAATATTATTTATTACTTGTTGTACATTATCTCTATTCTTTTTGCCTTTTGAAGCATTTAATATAGCTTTATAGATATTATTTTTATCTATAATTTTAATATAAATATTTTTAGCTGTTTTCATATTTCACCTGGTTATCTTATTTTTGTCTACCGACTTTTCATTTAAAAGAAACTACTAGGCCAGTCCAGTTCGACTAATTTTCAGCAAGGGCTGTGGAAAATGATGTGTACTATTAAATTATTATTTCCAAAAATAAAAACACGAGCCCCACAATTCCAATTCGCATTCGAAGAAGTGTTGTTCAAATTCCAGTACCACAAACCAGCGTTAGCACCATTGTTCGAATTACCGCCAACACGAGCAACCCACTCAAAAGCACAAAGAAACAGGACTGTTACACATCAAATCCCTTTGCTCAATATTATACTAAATTTAAAAATAAAAAATAACTACTCTACATTATAGTTAAATTAGCTGGGAGGCTGACCGCCCCCAGACCCCCGTTTTACTGGTGTTTAAGAACACGAGCCCCACAAGCCCAACTCGCACTCGAAGAAGCGCCGTTCAAAACCCAGTACCACAAACCAGCGTAAGCACCACCGTACGAAGAACCGCCAACACGAGCAACCCTGTTTCCTGCGTCCTGATAATAATAATCACTAGTTCCTGAAGAACTTCCACCACCTAATTCTGTTGGAAATTGTATTAATGGATGATTTATATCAAATCCTAATGTTTTTGGATAACCATTAGTATCACTATTTGTATATCCTAATGCTTCATATGGTGCATCGAATTTATCACTTGCATATTGTGATGGATCATAACAAATATAAGCCAATCTATCTTTTATATTTATACCATCAACAAACATAAATATATTTGAATGTATTCCTTCTATTCCTCTGTAAATTACATTGTGTTTGCTATCATTTACTAAACATCCTGATTTCATACCTAATTCATCGCATTGCCCTGCAGATTGAACACAAGTCCAAATTGTAGTTGTTAATGTTATGTTTGCTACTGCTTCATCCAATACAATTTCTTTTCCTGTTGTTTCTCCTGATTCATAATTATTTATTGCTGTTATAGTTCTTATTACAGATGATGCACTATCATATGAACCAATTCTTACTTGTTGCCCTACCACAAAAGCATTTCCTGCTGTTGTGTTTACTATAAATTTATTTGTATTTGTTTCTGCTACTAAAGCAACATCTCCATTATTATGTCTCATAGAAGAACATCCATTACCTAATGCACTTTGTGAATTAAAAGTTGCATATTCTACTAAATATAAGCATTGAATCGCAAAATATCTCCAATCCATTAAGCAATAATCTTCACCTAGATTTTTTACTAAATTTCTATATGTTACTATATTCTTAAAATCAGCCCCTGCTATCCCACTATAACTATGTAACAATCCATCTTCTCCAACACCAGTTAAATATCTAGCTATATCAAATTCTTTTATTTCTGTAAATCCACTTTTTGCAAAATCAGCAATTAAAATATATTGATAATCATTTTCTTGGTATAGCTTTATCCAAAATGTTGGTATATGCGTATATACATCTCCATTGCTTCCATCGAATTTAAAATCTGCATCTCCATAATATGCTTTTTTCTTTCCTGTTGCTAAATCTAAATTGAATGAAATAATATCTTTCCAAGGAGAAAGATTATCAAAATCATTTTGAACAGCACTTCCGTTTTTTGTTGCGTTTGCTACTAGCCCAACAGAATCTTCTATTCTTTCCCAAGATACTGAAGTGTTATTTGAAATTTTTCTCCTTACTCCATATACATGACCTCTTGTAGTTTCTATATTTTCAAGGTTTTCTTCTATATCTTCTAATCTAGCATCTACAGTATCATAAGTTTTACCTTTTACTGCTGATGTTCTTGCATTTGTTACTTCTTCATCTTTTATTTCTATTTTTTTATTAGAAATAGTTAAAGCCTTACCACCTAGAGTAAGACCTTCTAATAGATTTACTTGTGCACCTGCAGCAATTCCATTTAATTTTGTTAATAGTGCTGCAGTAAAATCGTTAGTAGATAATCCTTTTCCTGTAACTTTATCTACTTTTCCATCATTTATTTCTTTCATTTTGTCATCGATTTTTTTCCAGTTATCATTAACTGCCCTATCTATGTCGTAACTAGAATCCAAATCTTCCGAGTTGTTAGTATCCCACATGAATAAATTTAAAAAATCTGTAAATTTAGACATTTTTATTCCTCCTTTAATTTATTTTTGTTCCGTTTATATAAACATCACCATTCCAAATTTGTAGTGCTCCACCTAAAGATTCATCATACATTCCATTTACAGCAACTCCATTTCTTGTTATTGCAAGTCCTGGTTTTCCACTTCCCAGTACAAAATCGTATTTATCTGTTGTTAATTTATCTGATATTATAACTTCTATTATATAAGATTTATTTATATCAAAACCATTTGCTCCTAAATCTCCCTTTATTAATCCTTCAAATGAGAATGTTTTTCCATCTCTTTTAGGTGTTAATACTGTTTCACCAGTTTTCCAAGTTGATGATGTTGTTTCTCTATACTTGTATGTACAGCTTTTTATAGCATTTAATACAGTACCAAATCCACCTTCCCATATAGTTCCACTAAAAATAAGATTTACTATTGATCCTATTCCATTTTCTCTAATTGCATCTACCTTATTTATAGCAACAGCTGAATAATCTATGTATGTAGATGGAGATATTTGTTTTGGTGTACTATTTCCTCTACTATCTATTGCATACATAGTAAATATATTGCTTTTAGCTGAATTTATAGTTGCTTGTACATTTGAATTAGAGGAATAATTTACATCTACTTGTTGACTTCCAACAACAAATCTATATTTACTCATCGAAGCATAATTTTTCGCAACAGCCTTATTTGCTGTTGATATAGTTGCTCTTACATTAGAATATCCTTTTATAATCGTTTGATTATTTCCTGTTAATGCTTTTGTTGTGTTATTTATATCTTCATAAGTAAAATTGCTAAATGTTGGATTACTATTTACTACATTTAAAGTACCGATTTTTTCACTATAATACTCTGAATTTCCATAAGTAATTACTCCAACTTTAATTGAATTTGAATTACTATTTGGAAAATATTGCAACATAGATAAAATTTGTGCTGCTGACCAAGTATAACTTGTGTTTGTTGTCTTATTTGTTGTTAATCTTCTTGTACCACTTGGGCAATCTAAAAAATAAGCAATTTGATTTCCACTTGGATTACTACAATTTACTGTTAAAGAATTATTACTATTTAAACTAAAATTATCACCTGGGCTTGTTATTGTTGCTTTATTCTTTGTAGTTATAGTTATTGTTCCACTTTCTGACCAAAGGCCACTATCAGCCCTTCTTAATCTTACTTTAACTTTATATGCAGTATTTGGTGCTAGTCCTCCTATTGTAAATGTACCACTTTTATTATCTCCTGCAACAGAATCGCCTGCATCAGTCCAAGCACCACCATTAAGTGAATATTGTGTCCAATCTCTTTTAGGATCACAAGTCCATTTTACACTTATTGAATTTAAAGCACTACCATTATTATAAATATTTATACTATTTAAATGTCTTGGAATAGTATCTAATTCTACTGTTGTTGATGCTGTTATAGTATCATAATATGTTCCACTAATTGTTGCTCTAATAGGATATTTAATTGACAAACCTATTGATTTTTTTCCATCAGTTCCGTGGTAAACCCTAACAGTTCTTGAACCTAATAGAGTAAATGTGCTCCAACTTCCACTACTAGATTTTGATATACTTGGTGCAGTAAAATTAGCAGAATCGCCATTAATTGATGAGTTAGCATCACTTCTTGCACCTACATATAAGCTGTAGTTTGTATCTAAATAAGCTGATAATGTAACATCTGTGTAATTTCCACTTATACTTTGTACACCGCTCCAAACTCCTCTTACGACATAATGACCACTAACTATTGAATTACTAAAACTTCCTGATAAAGCCATCTCCTACACCTCCTATAATAAACTACTTAACCATATTTGGGAATCTACTTGTTGAATTAACATTCCTGATATTTGTGCTTTTCCTCTACATACCATTTCTTCAGTTTCCATTCCTTTGTCTGTAAATTCGGTTTTTGTTTCATTGGTATTTACATTGTTAATTCTTACACCATCGGCATCGGCTTTCAATTCTGTATTTTTTGTACTTGATCTTATTCTTAAGCCTTTTCCGATTTGTACAGTATCTGTAATTGTTTCATTAGCATTTTGTGTCCAGGTTTGTTTTACATCACCTAAATTTCCCATTAAATCACATAAAATAAACGCATCATTTGTATCAGAATAAACTTCAAATTCCAATGAATTAGAAGTTACTTCAATTACAAATGTTTTCTCTTTAAATTGGTCTCCTGTACTTTCAATATCCCAACTTTCTTCATTTATACTAATAGAACCTTTTGCAAGTTCTGTTATTTTTTTGTAAAGGAAACTAATTGTATATATTCCGTTTTTTACTTGAACTACTTGCTTTGCTGTTCCGATTTTGACTTTATATCCAAGTCCACTTACCGAATTATTTTTTATTTCTGTGTTTGAAAATTCTTCAATATTTCCTGTAAAGTTTTCGGCAGAATATAAAAATATATTTCCTCCACCTGTTGTAGAAACAGTATTGGTAAGACCTTCTAATGTTTGTTTTAAACTTTCAATTTGTTCTTTTGTACCATCTTCTACACTTTGAATTTTTAATTCTGTACTTTCTAAATCCATTTCAATAGAATTTAACTTACTATTACTATCACCTTGTTGTTCTATTAATAATTTAATTTGATTTGCTTGTTTATTACATATAATTTCTGTATTGGTAAGTCTTTTTTCAATTCCAGTTGCATATTCATATTTTGTTTCTGAATAATTTGTTTCTTCTGTATAGCTTTTTCCTTTTATTCCTGAATCAATATTTTCTATAATATTTAACATTATAGATTTAAATTCCTCACCATTTAGATTTTTTAGAGTAACAACATCACCAAATTCAAAATAGCCAAATCCAAAGCTAGTAAATTCAAATACATAGTATTGTAAACCATTTATTTGATTATAAATATCTACAATAAAATCTTCCCTATTTTTATCCATTATTTGATTATTATCTATTCTTATGGTCTTTCTATCTGAAGCTTCCATATTTGTTGGATAATAAATATTATCTTCTTGTGGACTTCTTCCTAAAACTAAAGAGTTAAAAGTTCCTACTTGTTTTCCTATTGTTAATTTTTCTAAATCATTTTCATCAATAGTTTCCCCAGTTTCTTGTGGATATGCTACATATAAATCTTTGTTGAATATCTTTATAAATCCACCTGCTACTGCTGCAATTTCATCTAATATATCACGATATGTTAAATTTAATCCTGCATATTTATCTTCATATATTCTTTTATTGGCATTAACAAAATCATTTGTTTTTAATGTAAAACCAAACTTATTACATATTGCTTGTAAAAGAATAAGAACTGTTATTTCATCTTCATAATTCAAATTTAAAGGATCATCATCATATTTAATATGTGTATCTATCAAATGGTCAAATAAATATAATTTAGTAGAATTTTTATCTACTACAGCCTCTTTATCATAAACAACATATTCTCCATAATCTACATATTC
>JAGATI010000122.1 GCA_017621295.1 Clostridia bacterium
AAAAATAAAGCCTTATCTAATATCGATATAGACTTCTTCTTATCTAGTGTTTTATTTACTTCTTCTTGTCCTTTTTTATAATAGTAATTTGCATCTTCATACATTATTTGTTTTTCATATTCATCTAGTTTACTCTGCTCTTCTATGTAAGCACTATATATTAACAGTTCTAATATTTCACTATTTTTTACTCTAGTTCTTTTGTATATATTATTACATAACATTCCAAAATAACCATTTAATAAGCCTTTATCTTTCCATTCCTCAATATATGCATCTATTCTATTTTTAGTTTTAATATCTGCTATATTGTAAAAATCTGAAAATTCTATATTAAAACCATTAAATATTTCCTGCAAGTGATTTTGTGTTTGTTGACTGATTTTTTGATAAGTCTTCTTTAGTTTTATTAGTAGTTTGTCGTGATAATCCCACATCTTCATCACCTACTTTTTCTTTTTGTTCAATTTCAAATCCACTATTTTGCTGTATTTTCTGAACATTTTCTATATTTTTTTGTATATTTTCTTCATTTTGCATATCCATCTTTGAAATTTCATTCTTAGCGTCTAAATCCATATTTAAAGAATTAATAACAGTTTCGTCACTTAAAAGTCCTCTTAACTTTAATGCATTTGTTATATCTGTTGCTCTATCAGATGGAACATTTCTTTGCAGTTTAACTTCTATATCTCTAAAATCAAATGTTTTCCCTTTTTCCTTGTTGAACTTATTTAAGATTATTTCCCATCTTCTTAGCAATCCTTTTTTGAACTCTCCTTCAAAAGTTGCTATATATTGTTGCAAGCTAAAAAACTTTTTCTCTAATGCACTATTATTATCTGCACTTGTAAAACCTAAATCTGTCATATTCGGACAAAATGAACATAAACAAATAATATCCATTAGAGTTTTCTTATGATTTTGTAGCGCATTATCATTTATATCTTTTAAAACCCAACGAACATCTCCATCAGTTCCTAAATACCATGTTTTTGTTTGTCTTCTATACTCATCTTCTTTTATTCTTGCTGGATTTAAAACTTCATTTCCATTATTGTCTAATATTGTTAATGGTGTATCAGTATCATACCCTGTTACTACTAATATGGCATCATCATTGTATTTAAATGTATTTCTTGAATTTTGCACCACTCTTTGATACGCCTCTATTACACTAATAACTGGTTCAAATATAGCTAGTCCATCTTCTTGCTCTATAGCAGTTGCTGGTATATCATTATCCCATTTTCTAGGTTGTTTCATTTTTTTGTCTTCTTTAAATAAACTTTCATTTTTAAACTTGATTTCATACTCTTTAGTACCAAATAATTTTCTTTTCTCTGGTGTATCCATATAATATCTTTTACCTTTTGAAGTAGTTAATTCTACCATATTTTGATACTCCCCATTAGCCATTGTTGTTTGGATTATTCTATAAATACCTATCAAGTTCTTAGGTAACGAGTAATCCCATATTGCAACTGTTTCTAAAGCATCACTTCTAGCAATTGTTATTTCCCCTGTATCTTTATCTTTGTAATATATTTCGTAACATGCTCTTTTAACTAAAAAGTCTAAAACAAGCTCTAAAAAAAGAGCTCCATCATCATTATAATCTACTATGTGACTAATAAGCTCTTCTATTTCTTTTACATCTTGTTCATTATTTGTAGTTTTATCAAACAAATCTTCTATTATTTTATTTCTATCTTTATCATAAGCTTTTACCTTATATACTGGTGCTTTTCCTCCAAAGTATCCTGCACTCATTACACTTATATACCTCTCTAAAGGTACTTTTATCTCTTCATCTGATAAACTTGATAATTCTTCATCTGTTAATTTTCTTCTAAAACGTTCATATAACAATTTTCTGTTTTCCAGCTCTGCCTGTGCTTTAAAAAATATATCTGTTACTGCGTCTTCACTCTCTAATCTTGTTTTACTGTATCTTAACATTTTGTCCTCCTAATTTATTTTTATTAAAGATTCTTTACTTGTTTCTATTGTTTTTGGTTTTGGGTGTTCATATACTCCTGTTAGTGTATCCTCTGCATCATCATGTTCATTTTTTCCTGTTCTAAGATAATGTTTTATATGTTTTGCAAACTCTGGAAACTTATCTTCCCAATTTATTGGAAAATAAATATTGTTCATTACTGCAGTTGAATTACTTAATATTCTTGCTTGTTTATTTTCTCCCTGGTGAAACCAATTAACTTTCGTATGATTATTTTTTAGCATTCTTAATTCTTTTTGAACATTTCTTGCAAATCCTCTACCACCATTATTACTCTCTATATTTGAATATCCCACATGGTCTTTTGTCATCATTTTTGCTACTGCTGGTTCTGTTACTTCCATTGATTCTTGTGTATATATAATGTCTAATATGTAATATTCACTGTTAAACATTTGATAATCAATAGAACATAAATAGTCGTCACCTTCATCTGCTGTATCTGTATAGTTCATAATATAATGTGCTGGTGGCAACTTCTCATATGTTTTAAATTTACTATATAATCTATTTTTTACATCTATTGGCTCTTGTTGATAGTTAGCATAAATAATGTCTTTGTTCATATTTTTAGTTTTTAAGTCATAATCTTCTTTGTTTAGGATATCTTCACACAACATTGATCCATCTTCCTGTACAGCTTGATAATTGATATGTTTTACATTATCAAAGTTTTCTAGCACATATCCTGCTAAATCATTACTTGCCCATCTAGTCATAATTATTATTAGCTTAAATCCAGTTTCTGTTCTTGATAACATTGTATTATTAAACCAATCAATATGTTTTTGTAATACTGCTTCATTATAAGCTTCTTGTGCATTTTTGATTAAATCATCAATAATCATTAGAGTACAACCAAATCCTGTAGCAGTTCCTGTTGGAGATGTCGCCAAATAATTAGCTTGTCCACTACCTTCTAATGCCCATTTTTTAGCACTAGATTCGCCATATTTTATTTTTGTATCTTTAAATATATCGTTATATACTAAAGTACCTAAAGTCTTTTCTGAGGCAATCGTGTCTCTTACGGATTTTGCAAATGTACTTGATAAATCTTCATTATATGAACCAGTCATTATTTTTTCGTTTTTATTTCTTCCTAATGCCCATTCTACCAACTTTCCTGCTGTTCTTGATTTTCCATGTCTAGGTGGCATATTTACTACTAAAATTTTATCTTCTGGCTTATTACTTTCATAAAATTTCTGCAAGTCATTACACATTTGTTTTAAAAACAATCTATCTTCTTTGTAAAAATCTGATGCAGTTAATTTACAATATTCAAAAAAATCACGCCTAGCTAATTCTAAACGTGCTTGTTTCTTTAATTCTTCTTTTAAATTATTCATTTAGTATTTCCCTTAACTCTTCAGTTGATAGTCCTTCAAACGGATTATTAAGTTCACCAGATATTTTTACATTATCTTGAGGCTTTTCTCCTATAGTATCTCTTATTATTTCATAAGCCTTTGTATTTCCCTTTAAAGCTTCTTGTATTAATGATAGACTTATTCTTTCTTGTGTTTGTCCTTCTGATAAAAGTAATAATAATTCTTCTTTTAAAGTTTTTCTTTCCTTTACTTTTTTTGCTTTCGCTTTACCGCCTTTCGACTGTATTTCTCTTTGCACATTCTTTGCAAGAGTATTAAGTGGTTTTAAATTTTGTTCATTTGCCATATATTTTCACCTACTTTAACTTTGTCCCATCATTGACAGTTTGTTTGATATTGTTTGTCCTATCTTGTTACCATCTATATAAATACTTGTTGTTATAGTTTTTGGACCTTTTATATATTGCTCCACTACCTCATTTACAAAGCTGTTACTACTTGCTACTATTTCACAAACTTCTTCATAACTGTATTTTCTGTCTTCATCTTGACTATGTCCATATTCCCATAACCAAACATGCATTAATTCATGTTTTAAAGTTCTTATTTTATTAACATTATTATTTAATAACCATATTTTATTAGTTTTATAAAAAGTTAATCCTAATGTATAATCATTCTTTTCTTCATTATTTATTGTCGCTTCATCTACTTCTTCAATTGTCCATTCTGTATTATTACATTTAAATTTAAACATTCTTTCTTCTCCTTTAATTCCAACTAGGATTATATAATCCCATTATTGATCTACTAAACTTAACTGTTCTTTCTTTAGGCTTTACATAACCTTTTATCTTACTTTCATCTTTTTCATAATTGTTACATCTTATTGTTTTTATTTCTTTATTTTCTTCTAGAATTATTACTTTATTGCATTGTGCCTTGCAGTATTTACATATATTATCTTCAAAATACTTAATCTTCATCTTTCTCACATCTCGTTTCTTTTGTTATTGTTACATGTATTCCATCACAATTTTCTTTTGTACAATATCTACATTTCTCTTGTACATGTTCTTTTATTAGTTCTTGTATAGTGTACATAGTATCAGCTCCTTTTTTATTTTCTTTTTCGACTTCCTTCGACAGTATTTTCATTTTTCTATTGTTATACTCACCTTTGAAAGGAGGTGAAATATATTGAAAAAGTATTGTATTACATATGATTTAAATAAATCTGATAAGAATTACGATGGATTGTATGAAGCAATTAGAAATTTTGATTACTTTCACGTAATGGATTCTGTTTGGTTTATTAAAACTAACTTTACTGTCACAGAAATTTATAATAAATTAAAACCTCAAATAGATAGTAATGATTATTTATTTATTTCTGAAATTACTTCCAATTACTATGGATATTTAAATAAAGATGTTTGGAATTGGTTGTAGTTGTTATCAGCTAGTACATTTGTTGTACTAGCTTTTACTTACATATAACATCAATTCTCTCAACCTCTTCATTTTTTAATATTTCTGATATTTCCTCTACAATTTCTGATTTTTTTACATGGCCACATGAACCTTTTTTACCATCACCACAAAAAAGTTTTATTAAAGTTTCAGATAACTCTTTAATAGTTGTATTTTTTAAGTCATCTACTGTAATACCTTTAGCAATACTAGAACCATCAAGTGTTACTTCTATTTTTCTATTACCAAGTGTACAAATTAATTCGTTTGCTCTTTCTAGTAAATCTACTAGTTCTTTCGCTTTCTTTATTTCCTCATCAAAATTTGATTTTACTTTTACTTCAAATTCACTTACCATTTTATTTCCCTCTTTTCTTTTAATTTATAAACACTATGTAATGATATATTAGATAGACTGATTAGGTCTTAACACGATTAATTTGTAGCATTAACCAGCTTTTTACTTTTTTCGGCTCAAGTATTAACCGTTCTTTTTCAATGTTTAGTGTCATAACATTAAGGCTTTAGAGAACCTTTGTCTTTTAAATAATCACAAATAAAAAACTTTTTTAATATATCACTACATACTATTTATAAAAAACAAAAGAAGCATATACTTGTATATATACTTCTTCAGGAACTCCTTCTACTGCTTTGGTAGATGAGTAAATTATATTAATTTATCTAGTATAATTAATAACTAAATTCTCTATAAAGTTAAAAACATTAGAATCTTTATGCGTTCGTCCGTCTGCTCGTTTTTATTTGCAGTACCCGACACAAATCCTCTATAATCTGCTCTTTCGCTTGACCGCATAGTAGCATTTCACTACTCAAAAAACTTTATAGAATAGAGAGAGCTAATCTCTATATTATAAAAATAATGTAGTAGCTAATTACATTACTGTTATAATCTTAATCTAAAAAGAGCTAACCGCCTTTGCAGTTAACTCTTACTGAATACCTTTTGTTATTTGGCAAGTGCTATATTACAGTCTCTAGAAAACTTTATTGTAATATACATTGCAAAGTTCTGTATTGTAGTATCTATCTTAGATACTAATTTATATTAATATATTACCACATTGTTTTAGAAAAAACAGTTACTTTTCGTGTATCTTTTGTGTATTTTTCGTGTACTTTATATATTTATTACATCTTTCATCTTTTTTAATGCTTCTATCTTTATTCTTTTTAATCTTTCTATTGTAATTTTATTTTCATCTCTGTACTTTTCATTAAATCCTATCTCTACTTGTACCCATTTCCAATTATCTATACATTTACAATCTATTACATAATTCTCTTCTTCTGTTAAAGAACCTAACGCTATTTCTATTTGCTTTACTTGTTGTTTTACAGGTCTTATTCGAGATTGGTCATCTTTAATCCATTGTTTAACCATTTCTCTTGTAACTTCATGTGCTACAATTTCTTTTTCTACAGGACTATTATTATTTCTTGCCTTAGGCATTCCATATGTATCCGGTTGTGTATCTACAAATTCTTTTGCAATTTCATCATCTGTCATTGTATCTAAGCATTCTTGCCAATATCTACATCGTTCTTCAGATGTTTCTATTTTGCCTTTGTTTTTTCTATAATCTCTTAAAGCCTTTTCTATATTCATTTGTACCTCCTCACTCAAATTCTATAATATCAAATTCTACCTGTTCTAAAATCCTCTCTGGTGTTCCTTCTTTAAATACTCCTACTTTCTTTCCTTCTTCGTTAAAGTAACTGCATATAAAATATTTATCAAATTTTTCGTATGTGTCCATTGTAGCCTCCTACTCCTTCAATTCTATATCCTTTATTAACTTACTTCCAAAATCTTTATATGTTTCATATCCACCTTTATATCCACTTATAATCCACAATTCTTTATACATATTGTTTTTTAGTTTTTCTACTAGTTCCTTGTCTTCATAATAACAATAAAATGTGTCTTTTTCTATATGTTTATTTACTATTACACCATCTTGAGTCGGTGTATTTGTTAAATATTCTACTTCTACTTTATAGTATGTTCTAAAAGCTGTTTGCTCTTGTGTTACTGCTGTTATTCTTGCTAAATCTTTATCATTACTCTCTTTGTAATCTATGTATCCATGCAAACTTCCTACTATAAACGGAACTGCTACTAATAATGCAACACATACAAAACTTAACATCATAAATGTTACTTCATGTTTCCAACTTTCATTACTTAAATATCCAAACCATATAACTAATCCTAAAATAATAATTTCTATTAAAATTACTGTTAAAACCATCTTTATTTACCTTCTTTCTTTAAATTATTTAATTCTTCTTTAAAAAATATGTCACTAATCTCGCTTTTTATGTAGTCTAAAATTATTATATTTGCTATTGCACACATGCCTAACGTAATACTTATTGCACATAGAACATCGTTTTGAATCAATAATGCTATAAATCCTGAAATTACCATTAGTGCTATTGCTGTATATCTAGTTATAAAATCTATTTTATCTATCTTTTCTGTTATTTTATTTTTCATTTTTATTTTCCTCGCTTTCTTCATATATTATAGCTTTTGAATATTCTACACATATTAAATTTTCAATTTTGCAGCCTCTAGCATTTTCCCAGCCTTTCATGAAATAAACGAAATCAACTTTGCTTATAAATTCTATTGATTTTGATAAATAATAAATTGGTTCGTCAATCCCTTCTGGTAGATTTTCTGAAATAATAGTATCTATTACTTCAAATCCCTTTTCTTGTAGCTTTTTAACAAATGATGCTCTGTCGTTTCTTATTTGTTCATTTGTTTTACCTCTCATAGGTTGACTTATCATTGCTTTCATCATTATTCTTTCTCCTTCCTTGTTCTTTTATCTAGTTGTTTTAATGCTCTTACTAATTCATTAATTTTATTTAAAAATGCTATATCCATTTTTCTTGTTTTAAATGCTCCTAAATCTGTTTGTATAAAATTATTTTCATCTATTTCAAATTCTTTTATATTATTTATATCTATCTCTTCATCTTCTATTAGTTCAAAAGTATAAATAAGAAAATCTTCAATTGTTAAATTTCTCTTGTTTCCTTCTGTAAAATGTAATGTGCCTTTTTCTAAAATGGCTATTGCTCCTACTGTTTTGTGTACTTTAAATTCACTACCCTCTTTTATCTTTCCTTCTGCAATTGCTTGTATTAGTTCATAACCTTTATATATTTTAATCAATTTATCTTTATTAACAGATACTGTCTGTTTATTTTTTTCCTTTGCTCTTTCTCTGCACATATCACATATCGCAAACTCATTATCTCTTAAAGTTCTTCCACATTCGTCACAATGTGTTATTCCTCTATATGCAAAACTCATTCTCAATTACCTCCATATTTTTAAATTTTCTTCCTGTATTGTGTTAATACTAGAAGATTTTTCGGCTTTCTTTTCAAAATATTGTTTTATATATTTTGTATCCATCATTTTTTCATCTACTGCATATTCCTCATTTATTGATCTATTGTCACTTGCTATTTTATCTGCCATTAAATCTATTATCTTGTCTTTCTTCTTATTTTTTTACTAATTTATTGGAAAAAGTACTATACATTTTCGACATTTATCTATGTTCTCTATGTATTCAAAATATTCATATTGTTCTTTATCTTTTACATATTCTTCATTTAAAAATGTTCCACACCATGTTTTTTCTGGTAAATAATAACCTCTTCCAAATCCTAATGTTCCTTCTAGTGGACTAAAATAATTTCCTTCTTCATCGGCACTTAATATTACTTCCGCTTCTGGATTTTCTAATTTAAGAGCTTCTATTAATTCTTTAACTTTCAAAATCTATCCACCTCCTTTTAATAATTCTTCTAAACCTTCTATTTTGCACTTCAGTATAAACGCTTGTATAGAATTTTTATCTAGTTCTTTTATGTATTCTGCTTTTAATTGTTCTATTGTTTCTTTTATTATAAATTTTGATATATAGTCTTTTAATATTACTATTTCTAATTCTTCTATTCTCTTTTTATTAGCCTCATTTTCTTGTTGTAATTTTTGTATTATATGTTGCGCTATTGCTAAATCTTTGCCACTTATTATTTGTTTTGTAATAGTATCTACTATTGTTTCCATATTGTTATCTATGTATCTTATTTCATCTTCCATCACCAGTGATGCTTTAATACTTAATTCTTCTTGTCCTACATTTATTTTTATATCCTCTTTAGACATCTTGTCCCTCCTTTAATCTAAAACATTCACTTTCAAATTTTTCTTTTGTTAGAATTGTTTTAATATCATCTTGTTTAATATAATTTTTAAATTTAAACTCTCCATTGTCAACCACAACGCCGATTCTTTTTTGCTCTTTTCTTCTGTCAACGCCATTGAAATATGTTAAATCAAAGTTAATTACTTTATACTCATTTACCAAATCTCCTTCTTCTATTAAATCTATTATATTTTTAGAATGTTTTACTATGTAATTATAAAATTTGTCGCGCAGAAACTCATAATCGTTCAAATTTTTAACTTTATAAATGTCTCCAAAAACAGTTCTAACTAGTTCTCCTACTTTTATTTTTCCCATTAGCTTTCCTCCTTCTTACCAAATCTCTAACACTACTAACCCACAACCCAACTACAGCTATTTCTAAAGCTATAATTAATATATCTCCTAGATTCCATAATAAAACGGGTCTTGTTAGCCAACCGAAGAATGTTTCTATTAGTATGTATTTCATTTAATCACCCTCGTAAATCTTAAATTTATTTAACATATCTTTTGTTGTAGGAATTTCTCTTTCTTTTAGCCATGCCCTAAGTTTCTTTTCACAGTTTGCACACAAATCAAAAGATTTTTTA
>JAGATI010000123.1 GCA_017621295.1 Clostridia bacterium
AAAAAAAATAAAAAAAAAGGAGTAATTATGAGATTAGATAAATTTTTAAAAATTTCTAGAGTTATAAAAAGAAGGACTGTTGCAAATGAAGCAGCAGATAGTGGAAGAGTTTTTGTTAATGGAAAACAAGTAAAACCAAGTTATGAAGTAAAACTAGGAGATACAGTTGAAATTAAATTTGGAGATAAAGTTTCTAAATTTGAAATTATAAAAATACCTACTGTTCTAGGAAAAGATATGGGAGAATTAATAAAAGTATTGTAAAGGTGTGATTGGAATAAAATTAGATTCAAAAAAGCTTACAGATGAGCAAAGAGAAGAAAAGAATAAAAAAATAAATATGATAATAACAAATATTGTAAGACTATTACTAGTTCTAATTATACTAAGAGGAATCTTTGTAAAAGATTACAGCCAATTATTCATTGCTGTATTAACAATTGCTATGACTTTTTATCCAAGTTTGCTTGAAAAGAAATTTGGAGTTTATTTGCCAGGAAGTATGCAAATTGTTATTACACTATTTATTTTTGGAGCACAATATCTTCGGTGAAATAAAAGATTTCTATAATAAAATACCATGGTGGGATACAATGCTTCATACAACATCAGGTGTGATTTTGGGAATAATTGGGTTTATGTTTGTTTACTTACTTAATAAAAGTTATAGTAATAGCATAAATTTAAGTCCTTTTTTTGTAGTGATGTTTGCATTTTGTTTTGCAGTTACTATGGGAGTGTTTTGGGAGTTTTTTGAATATGGAGCAGATAGAATATTAGGTACCAATATGCAAAAGTTTAGATTTCCAGAACTAGGACAAGATGGATTAATAGATACTATGTCAGACTTATTTGTAGATGCTCTTGGAGCTTTAATTACTTCAGTTATAGGATATTTTTATATACAAAAAAAGAATGATGTATTACTAAAGGATTATTTTAGAACGTGGTTTAGAAATGTGAAAAAAGAGAAATAGTTATTATGGAAGAACAGTAAAATAAATTGATCTGTTCTTTTTTATTGAAATATATAACATATTATGTTACAATATGATTATAAAATTTTTTAGGAGGTGCCATTTATGGCAAGAAAAAAGTACTGGGGACTCACAGTAGTAAAAGACATTGATGAAGGTGTGCTTGTAAGCATGCGGATGGATGGAAAATTTGCAATAACTAAAAAAGAATCAGGAAAGAAGTCTGTATTGCATGTATTTCAACCAGGAGATATTTTCGATGCAGGAGAAAAAAATTTAGAAAAAAATTTCAAGAGGTATATTGCAAATTATACTGATGAAAGAATAAATATCACTCCAGAAGTCAGATTCCATGTAATGAAAATGGAGGCAAGATATAAAAAGTAGCATCAGATAGAAATAAGAACCAGTTATTTAATTTGAATAACTGGCTCTTTTTCTATTATAGAAGAGTTTTTTAGACTAAGAAAATATTTATATGTAAGTATGATGAAATATGGAAAGATTATTTGAGGTAATATTAAATAAGACTATAGTTTACTTTATATTTAAAAATCTGTCATAACAATTTAAATTCTTACTATAATTTAAAATAATAACAAATAATAAAATATTTTAATCGAATTTTATGTAAAATATTGATTTTTTGTCAAAATGTAGGTATAATAGTCGATATGTAAAAAATAAAGGAGATGTTAATTAATGAAAAAAACAAAGATTATTTGTAGTATAGGACCTTCTAGCACAGCTCCAGAAGTAATGAGCAAAATGGTAGAAGTAGGAATGAATGTAGCACGTATAAACTTTTCTCATGCAACAATGGAGGAAAGAGTAGCTGTTGTTGAATCAGTACATAAAGTAAGAGAAATGACAAAGAAAAATGTTGCTATTTTATATGATACAAAAGGACCAGAATTTAGAAGTGGAATGCTTGAAAACGATGAAATTACATTAGTAGAAGGAAAAACAATTCGTTTAGTAAAAGAAACAGTTTTAGGAAATGAAGAAAGAATTTCTGTAAATCATCCACAAGCCATAGATAATTTAAAAGTTGGTTCAATAGTTCTATTAGAAAATGGATTAATGAAAATTGAGGTAATATCTGTAGAAGAAGATGGTGTAACATGTAAGATTATAAATGGTGGTGTTTTAGGAAACAAGAAAAGTTTGAATGCACCAGGTGTAAAATTAGATATTCCATTTATTAGTGATATAGATAGAGAAGATATTATATATGCTTGCGAACATGAAGGAGATTATTTAGCACTATCTTTTGTATCTTGCATGGAAGATGTATTAGAAGCAAGAGAAATTTTAAAACAATGTAATAGAGAAGATATGAAAATTATATCTAAAATTGAAAGTACAACAGGTGTTGAAAACTTAGATTCAATTATAGATGTATCTGATGGAATAATGGTAGCACGTGGAGACTTAGGTGTTGAAGTTCCAATGCAACAATTACCAAGATATCAAAAAGAAATGATTCAAAGATGTCGTGAAAAAGGAAAATTTGTAGTGGTTGCAACAGAAATGTTAGAATCTATGAAAAAAAGTGCAAGACCAACTAGAGCAGAAGTTTCTGATGTTGCAAATGCTGTTTTAGATGGCACAGATGCAGTTATGCTTTCAGGCGAAACAACTGTTGGTAAATTCCCAATAGAAGTTGTTCGTTACATGGCAGAAATTTGTAGAGATACAGAAGAATATTATGATTATGATTACAAATTTGCTTCTGAAAGAGAAGTAGACATTACAGAAACAATTGCTGATAGTGTTGTAGAAGCAGCAAGTGTATTAGATATAAAATTAATTATTGCATCTACAGTAAGTGGAGATACAGCAAGAAGAATAAGTAATTTAAAACCAAGATGTCTAATACTAGCAGCAACAAATTCAGAAAAAGTTGCACGTTCTTTAGCGCTAAACTATGGTGTATATCCTACAATAGTACCAACATCTGAAAGTACAGATGAAGTAATAGCTGTAGCTAAAGAAAAGGCAAAAGAAGTGATGGGAATTAAATCAGGTGATATTATTGCAATTACAGGAGGATTCCCAAAAAATGGTGCTAAAACAACAAATCTTTTAAAAATTGAAGAAGTTTAAAGTGAAAAATAGAAGTAAAAATAGATATGTTTTTACTTCTATTTTGTAATATTTAGGGGTTTTGTGAATAAAAAGTTTCATAAAATTATAAAATAGATAATTTTACATAATTTACAACTTATCAATGTATACATTTTCAAATTTTTGAACGGAAATTTTATATATAAATATACAGGCTACGCACTAACTTTATATTTAATTATAAAATCAAGGATGATTAGTAACTTTTCACATAAATTTCACACAAAATTAGAAGAAAAAGTATTGACAATACCTTTTTTTGGTTATAATATATATGCAGTTTAGCAGTCACATTAAAAGAGTGCTAAAAAGAAGGTGAGGGCATGTTAGATAATAGAAAAAAAAGAATCTTACAAGCAATTGTAGATGAATATATAAATACTGCTGAACCAGTTAGCTCAGGTAGTATTGTAAATAAATATGGATTAGATTTTAGTAGTGCAACAATAAGAAACGATATGGCAGAGCTTGAAAAAATAGGATATCTAGATAAACCTCATACATCAAGTGGTCGTATACCATCAGCTAAAGGATACCGTTTTTATGTTGATGAACTTATAAAATATGATAATATTAGTTTAGAAGAAATAAAATATATCCAGTCTAAATTAGAAACAAAAGTAAATCAAATAGAAGAGTTAACTAAAATTGCTACAAGTACATTATCTGAAATAACTCATTATACAACTGTAGCAATAGGACCAAAAATACAAAATATAGAGGAAATAAAGTTTGTATTATTAGGAACAAGAATGTTAATGGCAGTTATTTTAACAGATAGTGGAGTTATAAAAGAAACTATTATTAAATTTGATGAAGATATAACAGATGAACAAGTAGAAATGTTAAATTTTATATTTAACAATAAACTAAAAGGAAAACCATTAAATTCAATAGATAAGCCATTAGAAGAATACATATTTTCAGAAATGAATTATAGCCTAAAAGTTATAAAGCCAGTTATGAAAGAAATAAATAAGGTTATTAATGAAGATGCTAAAATCTATTTAGAAGGAACAAATAAAGCATTTGATTTACCAGAATTTAAAAGTCTGGAAGTAGCTAAAAATTTTATTAATGTATTAGATACAAAAGAACTTGTATTGGATATATTAGATACTGGTTTTGCAAATGATATAAATGTATATATAGGAAATGAAACAGAACACAATGAATTAAAAGATTTTAGTATTGTTACATTTAAACATAAAATCGCTAATAAAGATATAGGAACTATAGGGATTATAGGACCAACAAGAATGGATTATTCAAAAGTAATTTCAGTTATGAAATATATTAGTAAAAAATTAAATGGATATTAAGAAAGGAAGGTTTAAAATGCAAGAAGAAAAAGAAATAAATATAGAAAATAATGAAGAAGTAAAAAAAAATAAAGAATTAATTGAAAGTCAAAAAGCAGAATTAGAAGAAAAAGATGACAGATTAAAAAGATTAATGGCAGAATTTGATAACTTTAAAAAAAGAAGTCAAAAAGAAAGAGAAGGTCTATATAACACTTTAGTATCTGATATATTTACTTCATTATTACCAGTAATTGATAATTTAGAAAAAGCAGCATCAGTAAAAACAGAAGATGAAAATTACAAACAAGGTGTAGAGATGGTTTTAAAACAATTTAAAGATGTTTTAGTAGCAAATGGAGTAAAAGAAATAGAGACTATAGGAAAAACTTTTGACCCAGAACTACATGAAGCAGTTGGCTCTGTAGTAGATGAGAGTCTTGGAGAAAAAGAAATAAAAGAAGAATATAGAAAAGGATATATAATTGATGGAAAAGTAATTAGACATTCTTTAGTGGTTGTTGCCAATTAAATTAAGAAACAAGGTTCTATATAAAATAAATTAATGTAATAGTATGTTTTGGTATATTATAGATTATGGTTTATATTTTTAATTTAAGCGACAATGCTACCGCCAAGTAAATATATAAACCTTTACTTGGCTAATGTGTAGTTTTTAGTAGAGTATAGAATATATAATAATTAATCTAAAAGTAAATAAAAAAGCTTATAAAAGCGAAAAGTAAATTTATAATAGTTTTTCGCTTAAATATAAAATTACAAAAGATTATAAATAAAAATAGAAAATTAAAAATTAGGAGGAATTTAAAATGGGAAAAATAATAGGTATTGATTTAGGAACAACAAATTCATGTGTTGCAGTTATGGAAGGTGGAGAGCCAGTAGTTATTCCTAATGCAGAAGGAAATAGAACAACACCATCTGTTGTTGCATTTTCAAAAAATGGAGAAAGATTAGTAGGACAAATTGCTAAACGTCAAGCAGTTACAAACCCAGATAATACAGTAATTTCTATTAAAAGAAAAATGGGAACAAACGAAAAAGTAAAAATTGAAGGAGATCGGAAGAGGCACACGTCTG
>JAGATI010000124.1 GCA_017621295.1 Clostridia bacterium
CCATTACAATGGAAATGGCAGAAAAAGCAATTAATGATATAGTATCTCAACAAGATAAAGTAATTTCCTCTGATTTTATTCAAGAGACTGTTGCAAAATATTTTAATATAAGTGCAAAAGAATTAAAAGGCTCAAAAAGATCTAATGATATAGCATTTCCTAGACAAATTGCTATGTACTTATGTAGAAATGTTGCACAAATGTCTTTACCTCAAATAGGAAAGGACTTTGGTAAAAGAGATCATACAACAGTAATGCATGCTTGTAATAAAATAGAACAAGAAATAAAAGAAAACCAAAATACAAAACTAATTGTGGAAAGTGTGAAAAACATATTATTAACTGACAAATAGTTTATATTTAAATGAATATTGTGTATTTTATAAAACTATGTTTGTATAAATTTGTGTTTGTTAAATCTATATCAAATTCTTCTTAGGGAAGCTTTACATTGGATATACACACCCCCATGTTGATAACCTGTTAATAACATGTTGAAAACTTTGTTATCCACACTTTGAATTTTTAACCTGTAGATAACTTTATGATTTTTCCACAAAAGTATCAACATCATTTTTTATAGGGAAATAAACTATACACATAGTTATCCACATTATCCACATAACCTAATACTACTACTGCTAATTATATTTAATATTTATAAAGGAGACGATGACAAAATGAAAATAATTTGTGAAAAGGATAAAATCCTTAAAGCACTTAATTCCGTAACAAAAGCTGTAGCTTCTAAAACAACAATGCCTATTTTAGAAGGTATATTAATTCAAACAAATGAAAATGAAGTAAAATTAACAACCTATGATTTAGAAATAGGTATAGAATATATAATAGAATGTGAAGTAAAAGAACAAGGAGCAACTGTAGTTAATGCTATAATGTTTAGTGAAATAATTAGAAAGTTACCTGATACAGAAATAAATATAGAACTAAATGAAAAAAATCTTTTAGTAATAGAATGTGAAGGTTCTTTATATAAACTTGCAACTATGAATCCAACAGAATTTCCAGAATTACCTCAAATTAATATAGAAAATTCTATAGAAATAGAACAAAATGCATTAAAAGATATGATAAGAAAGACAATTTTTGCAGTAAGTACAGAAGAAAATAGACCGATTTTTACAGGATGTTTATTTGAAATATCAAATAATAAATTAAACTTAGTAGCTGTTGATGGTTTTAGATTAGCATGGAAAAGTAGATTTTTACAATCAAAAATAAATGACTTTACTGCTGTAATTCCTGGAAGAACTTTAAATGAAATTAATAAAATAATATTAGATTCATTTGATACTATAAAAATTGGAGTTGCAAAAAACCAAGCTTTGTTTGAAATGGAAAATTGTAAAGTCGTTACAAGATTATTAGATGGTGAGTTCTTAAATTATTCTAGTGTAATACCTGAAAATTGGGAAACAAGAATAAGAGTAAATAAAGATATTATACAAAATTGTTTTGAAAGAATTAGTTTAATATCATCTTCAAGTATAGAAAAAGAAAAAAAATATCCTGTTAAAGTGATGATTGATATAGGAAAAGTAACAATTTCATGTACAAATCAAACAGGAGATGCAAAAGAAGAAATATATGTTTCTACAGAAGGAAAAAACTTAGAAGCAGGATTTAATCCAAAATATTTCTTAGATGCATTAAGAGCAATTGATGATGAAGAAGTATTTATTGATTTTGGGACAAGTATATCACCTTGTATAATTAGACCAGTAGATGATGGCGATTATATATATATGATATTACCAATTAGGTTAAAAGATTAAAATAAAATAATGTTTTCCACAGTTGAGGCACAATATGTTGATAAGTAATATAAAATTACAAAATTTTAGGAATTATAAAAATTTAAATTTAGAATTAAATAAAGGAATTAATGTTTTTTTTGGAGATAATGCACAAGGAAAGACTAATATATTAGAATCTATATTTTTATGTTCCATAGGTAAGTCTTTTAGAACTAATAAAGAAAAAGAAGTAATAAATTTAGGTGAAACTTTTGCAAAAATTAGTATAGATTATGAAAAAAGTGACAGAAAAGGCAAAATTGATTATGAGTTGTCAGACAAAAAGAGTATTAATATTAATGGAGTAAAAATAAAAAAACTAAGTGAATTATTAGGCAATATAAATATAGTTATTTTTACTCCAGATGACATAAATATATTAAAAGGTCGGTCCAGCTGGTAGAAGAAGGTTTTTAGATATGATGATAGGACAATTAAAACCAGCATATGTATATAACTTAAATATGTATTTAAAGTTTTTGGAACAAAGAAACAATTATTTAAAACAAATAAAGCTGGAAAATAAACCAATAAATATGTTAGAAATATGGAATGAAAAAATTATTGAATATGCAGAAAAAATATATAAATATAGAAACGAATTCATGAATATCATAAAGGAGAAAATTAACGATATACATAGTAATATTACTGATAAAAAAGAGGTAATAGAAATAGAATATGTGTCTGATTATGAAAACACCGAAGACTTTAGAAAAAAGTTACATAATTCTGAAAAAATTGATATAATTAGGGGATTTACAACGAAAGGTATACATAAAGATGATTTTATAGTAAAAATAAATAATAAACCAATAAATGTATATGGGTCACAAGGACAAAATAGAACGGCAATTCTTTCCTTAAAAATTTGCGAATTACAAGTAATTTATGAAGAAATTGGAGAATATCCAATATTATTACTAGATGATTTTATGTCAGAATTAGATGAAAAAAGAAGAAAAAGTTTTCTGGAAAATATAAAAGATATTCAAGTAATTATAACTTGTACACAAGAAATGAATTTAGAAAATGATAGTTACAGTAGTTATCTTGTGCAAAGAGGAGAAATTGTTAAATGTACATAAATATAGATAGTAATACTATTATAGATACAAAAGATATAATTGGGATTTTTAATATAAATAATATAAATAAAAAAACAGAAGAAAGTTTTTTTAGATTGGTTAACATACAAGATAATTGTATTTATAAATATAAATCTGTTGTATTAACAAAAAAAGAAGATAAAATATATACTTATATTTCAAAATTTTCATCTATAACATTGAAAAATAGAATAAGTATATAAAAGAAAGGAAATGGTAAAACAATGGAAAAATTTGAGCATGAATATGGAGCAGAGCAAATACAAGTTTTAGATGGACTAGAACATGTAAGAAAAAGACCAGGAATGTATATAGGAAGTGTTTCTATAAGAGGACTACACCATTTAGTGTATGAAATTGTAGATAACTGTGTTGATGAGGCATTAGCAGGCTATTGTACAAAAATAAAAGTTGAAATTGAGCCAGGTAATATAATATGTGTTGAAGATAATGGAAGAGGAATACCCGTAGATATCCATCCAAAAACAAAAATATCAGCTGCAGAAACAGTATATACACAATTAAATGCAGGAGGAAAATTTGGTGGAGATAGTGGATATAAGGTTTCAGGAGGTCTTCATGGTGTTGGTGCTTCTGTTGTTAATGCTCTAGCTACATGGGCAGAAGTCACAATTCAAAGAGATGGTGGAATTTTTCAAATGAAATTTGAAAGAGGTAAAACTGTTCAAAAATTAATCAAAATAGGAGATTCGAAGGAAACAGGTACAAAAGTAAGATTTCTTGCGGATAGCACTATATTTGAAACTTTAGAATATGATTATGAAACATTAGAAAACAGATTTAGAGAGATGGCGTTTTTAACAAAAGGTTTATTTATTAGTATAGAAGACAAAAGAGGAGAAACTCCTAAAAAAGCTGAATTCTGCTTTGAAGGTGGATTAAATTCTTTTGTTGAATATTTAAATAAGAATAAAGAGAAGATAAACCAGCAACCAGTTTATATTGAAAAAGATGGAGAAGTACCAGTTGAAATCGCATTCCAATATACAACAGCATACTCAGAAAATATTTATTCATTTGTTAATAATATTAATACAGTAGAAGGTGGTACACATTTAGAAGGATTTAAAAGGGCATTAACAAAAACTTTTAATGACTATGCAAAATCTCATAATATTTTAAAAGAGAAAGATGGAAATCTTCAAGGAGAAGATATCAGAGAAGGTATTACGGCTGTTATCTCTGTAAAAGTAAGAGAACCGCAATTTGAGGGACAAACTAAAACAAAATTAGGTAATAGCAATGTTACAGGTGTAGTTCAGGGATTAGTTAATGAAGCATTATCAACATTTTTAGAAGAAAACCCAAGTGTTGCAAAAGCAATTTTAGAAAAATGCATAAGTGCTTCAAGAGCAAGAGAAGCAGCTAGAAAGGCAAGAGAATTAGTTAGAAGAAAAAATGCTTTAGAGTCTACTACACTACCTGGGAAATTAGCAGATTGTAGTAGCAAAAATCCAGAAGAATGTGAAGTTTATATAGTAGAGGGAGACTCTGCAGGAGGAAGTGCTAAACAAGGAAGAGATAGAAAATTCCAAGCAATATTACCTCTTTGGGGAAAAATGCTAAATGTAGAAAAATCAAGAGCAGATAAAATATATAATAATGATAAATTACAACCTGTTATTTTAGCAGTAGGAGCTGGTATTGGAGCAGATTTCGATATAAGCAAAATAAGATATGGAAAGGTAATAATTATGGCAGATGCCGATGTTGATGGATCACATATTAGAACATTATTATTAACATTTTTCTTCAGATATATGAGACCTCTTATAGAAAATGGCAATGTTTACTTAGCACAACCACCATTATATAAATTATCAAAAAGAGGAATGAAAGATATATATTGCTATACAGATGAAGAAATGGAAAAAAATCTGCAGGAAATAGGTAGAGATGGAATTTCTATTCAAAGGTATAAAGGTTTAGGAGAAATGAATCCAGAACAACTTTGGGAAACAACAATGAATCCAGAAACAAGAATACTAGTAAAAGTTAAATTAGAAGATGCTATAAAAGCAGATGAAATATTTACAATATTAATGGGAGATGAAATCGCTCCAAGAAGACAATTCATTGAGGCAAATGCTAAATATGTAAAAAATCTAGATATATAAATTATATATTTTCTACAAAACTTAGCTAATAAGCTAAAAAAATTATTTATAATTAATATTTATTGTATAAAATAAATTAATAGCAGGTAATAAAAAATATTACCTGCTATTAGCCATAAAGCTAATATTAATCTTCAGCTAAAACTAATATACATAATTTCTAACCTAATATATATTGCTATATAAATAAGCTATGCACCACATATATTAATCAGTTGCTCGACTATTAATGCATGCATAATAGCTAAATTCATCCATAAAGGACTAGTAAAAACCACTAAAAACATACAAGAATAATCTTAACTTCGAATATATTACATATAATTTAACCATAAAATATAGCTTACATACAAATAATATACTCTCATCGCCGACAAATATTAACCAATTAATAGCTAATATCTATCTTTGCTCGAACAATAAAAAGCTTGTAATTAAACCTAATATTATTCTTAGTTCAACTAATATTAACCTTATATTAATATTATAATCAAAATTAAAAAATATATTCAAAAATTTATAAAATTGTTACAATTTTTTTATTATTTTGGATGATTGGTAACTATACAGTAACAAATGTCGAAAAATGAGATACGAAATATGTTGACAAGCGTGTTATGTATATGCAATAATAAAAATATAAAATAAAAGAGAAAGGAAGAGAAAAATAAATAAAAAAATCGATTCAGTTCAAAATTGGTTACCATTTGAAAGAATATTAGAAGAAGGAATTATAAAAATGAAAGATGGTAATTATGTAAAAATAATAAAAGTTATTCCTATAAATTTTAATCTAAAATCAGATCTAGAAAAAGATTCAATATTAAATTCTTATAAAATTTTTTTAAAAACGTGTAATTTCGATATACAAATTATTATTCAAAGTAATAAAGAAGATTTGTCTAAACATATTTCTAAAATAAAAAACAAATGTAAATTAGAATCAAACGAAATAATTAATATTTCAGAGAATTATATTACATATATAGAAAATTTAAATTCTAAAAAAAGTTCTTCAAGTAAAAACTATTTTATTCTAATAAAAAAATCTCCAATAATAAAAGAAAATGATAATGAAAATATAATAATAAGTGAATTAAGTGACCAATTTTATAAAATAAAAGAATGTTTAGCAAGATGTGGTAATAGTGTATTTGAAATAAGAGAAAAAGAATCAATTATAAACATATTAAATTCTTTTTTTAATAAAACTTAGAGGGAAGTGATGAGTATTTTAGAAAGGTATTTAAAAAAAGAAAATGAAGATAATTTTTGCACACAATTATATAAAGGAATGATAACCGAAAAAGATACTATAAGTCCTAGTTATATAAATTTAGCAAATCCAAAATTTATCGAAATAAATGGTATTTATTATTCTAGTTTACTAGTTGTTAATTATAATAGAGAGCATAGTGATTTGTTATTAAAAGATATAATAAATACAAACATAAATATAAATATTTCTATGTTTTATGAAAAAGAAGATGTATATAAAGTAATAAGAGAACTAACATATCACATAGGAAATGTAGGATTAGAAGTAAGAACACTTGCAAAGGACAGGCAAGATGCAGATATAGCAGCTTTTACATATAATGATGCAAAATATATAAGAAAAGAAATACAGGTTAATAATGAAGATTTATACTATTTATATATGTATATGAATCTTTTCTCAAATAATAAAAAAGAATTAGAATATTCAATTAATCAGATTGAAGGATTATGTCAAGCAAAAGGAATAATAACAAAAAGAGCATATTTTAGACAAGAAGATGCATTTATAGCATGTTCACCAAGTATGCAAAATAGTAATTTATTAAAAGAAGTTTCAAGAAGAAATGTATTAACAAGTGGATTAGTTGGTACATATCCATTTATATCATCTTCAATATTTGATGAAAATGGAATATTTATTGGTACAAGTATTTATAATAATTCATTAATTTTTATAGACAGATATAATACTAATAAATATAAAAATGCAAATATGTGTATATTTGGGACAAGTGGTGCTGGTAAATCATACTATACAAAATTAATGATTTTAAGATATAGATTATTTGGAATTTATCAATATATTATAGATCCTGACAGAGAATATGACAAGTTATGTAAAGAATTAAATGGCACTATTATAAAACTTGGTCCTTCATCAAATACATATATTAATATTTTTGATATAAGAGAAGATAGTATAGAAGAAAATAATATAGGATTTTTAGCAACAAAAATAACAAAATTAATTGCATTTTTTAATTTAATATTTGGTGAAATGAACGAGGAAGAAAAAGGAATAATTGAAGAGAAAATTATAGAAGTATATAAACAAAAAGGAATAACTTTTGATGATGAGACATTATACAAAAATGATAAAAATAAAATAAATATAAAACCTATTTTTAAAGAAACAAAAGATATGCCTATATTAGAAGATTTTTATAATATTTTAGATAAAAATGAAAATACAAAAAAATTTAAAATAAAATTAATACCATTTGTAAAAGGCTCCTTAAGATTTTTTAATAATTATACGAATATTCAATTGGAAAATAAACTTATAATTGCAGATGTTTATGAACTAGGCGAAGAAAATTTACAATATGGAATGTTTTTATTTACAGAATTATTTTGGGATAAGATAAAAAAGGATAGAAATATAAAAAAGGCAGTATATTTAGATGAAATATGGAGACTTATAGGAGTAACATCTAATAAAAATGTTGCAAGTTTTGTTTATAAAATATTTAAAACAATTAGAAAATATGGAGGTAGCGCAGTAGCAATTACCCAAGATGTTGTAGATTTATTTAGTTTAGACAATGGTTCATATGGAAAAAGTATTTTAAATAATTCAAGTAATAAAGTATTTTTCTCACTTGAGGAAGAAAATATAAAAACTTTAGAAGTATATAGTAATTTATCAAGTAAAGAGAAAATCGAAATAAAATCATTGAAAAGAGGTGAGTGTTTACTTTTTGCAGGCGATGATCACATATTAACCAAAGTGGAATCATCAGATATAGAGAAAAGAATAGTTGGAGGTGATGTAAATGAAAAAAATTGTAACAGCATTGGGAAATCCAATTTTAAATAATGAATTAAAAAAATATAAAGAATTTCAGATTATGATTAATGATATACAGTATCAAGAAGCAATAATAGAATTTCTAGAAATAGAAAAAAATATAGATTACATAATTTTAAATGAAATATTACCAGGGAATATAAGTATCGAGGAATTAATTAACAAAATAAAAATTAAAAATGAAAATATTGAAATAATTATAATACTGGAAAAAGAAAATAAAGAATTAGAAGGTTTTTTATATAGTAAAAAAATATTTAACATTTTTTATAATAATAAAGTTGAGATTATTGACGTTATAAAAATATTAAAAAATAAGAAAATAAATAATATTAAAATAGAAAAAGATATTGAAATGATAAAAG
>JAGATI010000125.1 GCA_017621295.1 Clostridia bacterium
CAATCTGTGGAATACCACGAGGTGCAGCAGGAATTCCTTCAAGCTTGAATAATCCAAGAGACTTATTGTCACTAACCATTGTACGATTACCCTGCAATACATGAATTTCTACACCAGGCTGATTGTCTACAGCTGTTGAGAATACTTTAGAACGCTTACATGGAATAGTAGTATTAGCTTCTATAATTGTTGTCATAACATCTCCCAATGTCTCAATACCAAGATTCAATGGTGTAACATCAAGCAATACAATGTCACCAACATTAGAATCTCCTGACAATATAGCACCTTGAATAGATGCACCAATTGCTACAGCTTCATCAGGATTTACACCCTTAGAAGGAGCCTTACCAAAGAAGTCCTCTACGGCCTTTTGAAGTGCTGGAATACGTGTTGTACCACCAACAAGCAATATCTCATCAATGTCTGACTTGCTAAGGTTTGCTGCCTTAAGCGCAGTCTCACAAGGAGCAATTGTCTTCTTAATGAAATCATCAATCATCTTCTCAAATGTAGAACGAGAAAGATTCTTAACAAAATGTTTAGGACCACTCTCATTTGCAGTAAGATAAGGAAGATTGATTTCTGTCTGAACTGTAGATGAAAGCTCAATCTTAGCTTTCTCAGCAGCTTCTCTAACTCTTTGCATTGCCATAGGATCCTTAGAGATGTCTATACCTTCAGCATCTTTGAATTCTGAAACAATCCAATCAATAATCTTATTGTCTACATCCTTACCACCAAGATGTGTGTCGCCATCTGAAGCCAATACTTCAAATACACCACCACCAAACTCAAGAATAGATACGTCGTGGGTGCCAGCACCGCAATCATAAACAAGAACTTTCATATCCTTGTCAGACTTGTCCACACCATATGCAAGTGCAGCTGCTGTTGGTTCATTGATAATTCTCTTTACTTCAAGACCTGCAATCTTACCAGCTTCAATTGTAGCCTTACGTTGATCATCATTAAAATACGCTGGAACTGTGATTACTGCTTCGGTAACCTTTTCTCCAAGATAGTCTTCAGCAGATTCTTTCATCTTACTAAGTACCATAGCAGAAATCTCCTGTGGAGCATACTTAGCATTGTTTGCTGAAATCTTAGGATTCTTACCATCTTTAACTACATCAAAAGTGAAAGAATTGATGTCATTCTTACACTTATCATACTCACAACCAATAATACGCTTTACTTCGTATATTGTATTCTTTGGATTTGTAACTGCTTGACGAACTGCAGCATCTCCAATTTTACGATCACCATCTGCAGACCATGCTACAACTGATGGTGTTGTACGTTTGCCCTCTGCATTCTGAATTACATGGGCCTCTCCATTCTCATAGACCGATACACAGCTATTACCTGTACCTAAATCAATACCAATTACTTTGCTCATAATTTAAATATTATGTTTGTTTATATATATTTGTTTGCTCAGACAAGCATATGCTCATCTGTTTGTTTATGTCTCTTATTAAATCTTCTATATAAAAATAAATTTTGTCAAAGTACTTAATGTCTTCATATTTTCTATTAAAAGTAAAATAGAAAATCTTTACTCCAATTTCAATACTTTTTCTAAATTTTTTATTGTCTAATTCTCTTATATGTTCATAACTATGTCTATTGTCTGACAACCAGCTAACATATTCAAAATGTTGTGATCCTTGATATTCTACACCAATTCTATATTTGGGAAAATAAAAGTCTAAGCTTTGTCTACCAAATTCACCATGATACTGATTTATTATAATATCATTGGGAAAATGTTGTCTCAATATTGTACCAAGACGTCTTTCACAATTTGTATGTATGTTATTGCATTTTGAACAACCTTCACCCTTGCATATATGGTTAGATGGAAACATCTCAAATATGCCATGCTTAGAGCATATTATCTTTACTTTAGAAAGCTTTCCTGTTATATCAACTAAAGAATAGTCATATTGATTTCCATGTATATGTCTAGCTTGTTCAATAAAAGACTTTCTACGTTCTACACCATGTTCTATATTCTTTTTTCTAGAATGTTCTTTAGCACACTTACTGCATATATGCTTGCTTCTCAACAAATTTGATGCAGATATGTAGAACTCCCCATGTATGCCACATATGCATCTTATAAGATTCTTCTTTATTACATATCCTTTACTATTTGTTGATATGCTTGATTTGTCTATAGATATATTAGAAGGACAATCTAACTTATCTAACAGTTTTGATATAGTAATTGGATTTCTATTAGTATTATGCAATTTATATGAACAATTAGATGCTATTATAGATCTACATACAGGGCAACAATATTTGCTTCTCAACAATATCTTAGGATATGCTTCAAACATACAGTTATGATTGTTACATTTGAATTCATACTTATTAGAATATTTAAAGTTGTTTGAATCTATATTAGACAAATCTATGACATTCTTTCCAAACTTATTATATACTCTATCAACAAATTCATTATATGATATTTTAGCTGGCATAATTTATATGAATGTATATGATAGTTGAATATTTTCTGTACATATCTTTGGTACTAATTGTTCAAATTTCTTTTTAAATTTAAGCCATTTTCTATATAGATCTTTCTTTATTTCTGAAATTGACTTATTTGTCTTACATATAGTATTGTACCAATATGCTATACTTTCTCTATCTTTCAATGACAATTTATCTTTATATAGTGCTATTACTATAGCACCAAGCTTGAAATATTCTTTCCATATGTTTGTCTGCTTCAATTCTTCTATCAATGAAACATAATCTATATGTCTATTTGACCAATTATGCTTCTTTATTATAGATTTTACATCATCTTTAAGTTGTGAAAAATATGCATTTCTTTCTTGATCATTGAAGAAATATATCAATCTAGATATTTGTCTTATATAATTATTATTAGAAAACAAATATCTTGTAGCATTTGAATATCCTTTGTCAATTATCTTGTCTATAGTATCAATTCCATTCTTATGTCTATTATAATCTTCGTAAGTATGATTCAATTCATGTCCAATTAATGCCACACATGAACTTCTATATTCAAGTATGTCAACATATATATTCTTTGGTAAGCTAAGTTCTATAAATATTGTATTATTGTCAAAATCTTGTCTAATATATGCAAATTTAAATATGTTGTCTGTCTTTATGTCTATATGTAATCTGTCAAAAAATGTATTGTATTGATGACAATCTAAATCATATTTAGTTGATTTAGTTTTGGTTATTCGGTCAAATATACTTTCGCTTATTTCTGTTCTTCTTGAAAATTCTCCTAATGATTCATTAAATAGTTTAGATTCATATACTCCATAGTTATATGCACCATAATATGCTTTAAAGTACATTGTGATATATGTCAGTAATGAATCTTCTAAATATAGCTCTAATAGTTCATCCTCAAATATATCTGTTGTCTGTCTCACAAAATATAGGCTTACAATTTTTTATTCCAATCCACTGTACAAATTCACCGAACAAATTATATGCTTTAACTCTTGGTAAAAATTCATTGATAATTAGTATGTAATATATCTTACCTTTATGCTTAATCATCTTCAATTCTGATGTACCATCATTTGATTGTATGGACAATGTGTTTCCATCAGGCAACTTATTTATAAGAGCCTTGGAATCACGGATTATGGTCTTATGATTGGGTAATGTTGTCAATAAATATGTATGTTCTCTAATGTCTCTATCTGTTGAAATTGAACTTGCTATATACTTCTTTCCCTTATGCTCCCACTTTTCTGTAGTATTGTTGAATTGATTGTTGACAATCATACAAGCATTAGAATAAGTTATAATCTTACAATTGTCAATATCCTTTTCATAAACACGTCTATCTTCACCATCTTTCCATGGTGACATCTTAAGAAAATAGTCTGGCATAACTTTATATACCAGACCTAAATTATCTTGTACATAATTATTACTTTCCATGTCTATGAAAAATATCTTGTTGAATTATTTGTCAAATTATTTATAAACTTACTTTTAAATTATTGTCAAATTATTTACAAACTTACTTTTAAATTATTGTCAAATTATTGTCAAATATCTTTCAAGCAATTGTCAAATCTTTAAATGTAATCTCTGTCAAATCATTATCTGTACAATCTATGTTGCAATCTATTAACGAAACTGTTCCCAAATCTATGTTTAAATACTGTCTATTAATATTTGATACATTATCGTCAAATTTTTTGTCAACTCCCCTTTTGAAAACTATACTTCCTTCTAATACTTTAAAATCATTATTGGCGACTGTCTTTTTCAAATATTTCCAAATGTCTTCAAAATAATCTGTACAACTATTTGCAACTTGTTCTAATGATATTACTTTTGTCAATTTATATGGCGAAAATTCATTGAAAATCTCTTCAAATATTACTAGATCAACTATAAGCCATGCTTTGGGCAACTTTGGATAATTGAAAAACTCTATCAGTTTTTCGTCTTTGTCATATATTTTCATATGATATATATAATTTAAAATAATACTTTATTATGAAATATATTCTCTTTTTTGTAATGAAATGCATTTTATTATAAAATATATTCATTTATCTCATATTTGTCTTTTCCAATTTGTGTTATTCTTGAAAGAGCATCTTGATTCTCTTGCTTATTCTTCCAAGTATATTTGGCTATACCAAATGAAAAAAGATATATGTATATTTTATACGCAAATTCTGGATAGTATTTTATTAAAGTGTCTTCAGCATCCAATTGCTTGTCCGACTTAGTATATCTTGCACATTCCCAATCTATGATAGCTTCAATATAGTTCATCTTATTTAAGTCTTTATATACAGACAAATGATGATTGTTAAATTTTTTATGTATGTTGCTTATTATTCTAAGACCAAGAAATGGTACAAATACATACATAAGCAATTTGTCAAAATCATGCCATTTGTTTATATTATATCCTATCAGCTTACAAGATGTCTTAGCAAATGCTTTACGATGCTTTATAGTATATGGAATATGCTTCCAACATGATATAATATTGTTGAATATCTTTCTTATCATAATTCTTAATTATTATTTTAATGTACACCGGGTGGGATTCGAACCCACAAGGGCACTTCGACCATCAGTTTAGAAGACTGAGACGCTTCCAATTACGCTCTACCGGTGCATTATTTATGTTAACTTTGTTTGAATTATATTAAATAAATTATTAAGTACATTCAGTATAGTAACTATACAATAACCTATTGCTAAGGATGAAAATAAGTCAAACATTACACTTATATATCCTGTTGTAATAAATATATGTAAATTTATTGATATCAACATAAATATTATCAATATTACTACATAAGAAGCAAATGATCCATTTATGTTTGTCATTAATGTCTTTCCACCTTCTTTATTACATATGCTGTCAATTTGCTTAAGTCCAAAAGTTAATGCATACATTATAAGTACAATTGGTATTGTAATTATAGTTGCATACATTGCAATATTATTGAACATTACATTTGAACTAGCTAATTCAATTTTTGAAAACGTAACTAATAAATATATTACAAATGTAAATATTAATGACAAAAATATATCATTCAAAAATGCATTGAACGTATAGTTCTTAAACATTCCAAATAATCCATAGTTTGTATTCTTCATATTGCTGATATTTGTTTGTTGATTACATTATTAATATAGTTAGTTACTCTGCATCTTTCAAATAATCTTTGTCAAAACCAAGAGTTTTACAAATCTCCTCATCAGACTTACTTTTGAATAAATTGTAACAAACTAAGCTAATCCATATAGTTATTCCCCAATATGCTATACCTGCAAATATATTCTCAAACTCTACTGACAATCCAAATGCTATCATAATGACTGCCATAAAGAATAATATTTTATTCATTGCCCTTAATTTTTATGGTTAAGAAATAATATATTAGTAATTATCCAACTCTCTTTTTGAAGTCTTCTACATATTCTGAACTTTCAATAATCCGATACTCTTCCTTGAGCTTCATCTTCTTATTTACTGTAGTCTCCTTACGTATCTTGGATGCTTCCTTGAGAAAGTCCTTGTCATCAGAATGTTCAAGTACAAACCATTTTGTCCATTCTTTTCCTGTTCGTGTCCATGTCTCATAACGACATTGCAACATGTATTTACCATACTTAGGAAGTTCAATTTGCTTTTTCTTACGTGCCATAATTCTTTAATTTTTAATTGTTAATGTTGTAGCAAATATAGTTTAGAAAAAGCAAAATTTCAACAAATTATAATTAAAGAATGTTAAATAGAATTTATGCAATAAAATATTCTATAAGTATCACAATATGCTTCTTTATAGTGGTTGCCTATTCTGACAATCCTCCATTCTGCATTATTGTCGTTGTAAGCTTCATTTACAATATCTGGTATATATTTCCAAGCATTTAGACACCCATAGCATGCATATTCATTGTTTGATTCTGATAATGTTGTTGTACTTCTTACTTTTTTAGCTCTGCATTCTAAGTCATACATATCATCTCTAAACTTACTTACCTCTTCATTTACTATATCAGATAAGTCAACAACTTTCCTTACATTTAGAGATGCTCCATATACACCAGATATTTTTATACCATTTGATTTATAGCATTCAAAATTCTTTCTAGTCAATGACCAGCCTTCTTTTATACTGTAAGTCTTACCAGATTTTGTCTGCTTTGTCTTACCTTCTTTATATTGTATAAAAGCTGGTTCATTAGATTCCCATATGTTCTGTAGAAATATCCTACCAAATTTATCAGATATCCCTATGCATTTCATTACTGGTCTGTCATCTATTCTCTTTCCCTTTATAGATTCATAATATCTGTCAGTGTCATAGAATGGATTGTCAAACTCAATGTAATATCTCTTACCAAATTCAGGCTTATTGCATATTGTAGTAGGAATGTCAGATTCTAATATGCACTTCAATAGCTTACGACATGATTCTAACTCAACTTCATTCAAATTCTTAAACTTAGTTTCTGATATTCTTAATCTTTCTGTATAATATACAACAAGCGAACGCATTATATTTAGTTCAGACTTATTTTATTAATTAATAATAAGTCTATTTATCTAAATCTAATGTGACAACTTTCCACTTATCTAAAGACTTATTTAAGTCTATTATTCTTTGATTTGATGATCCTCTAAATGCTAATGTTATGTCACGTTTGTCTTGTTCATATGGACCATCTACAAGAACATCACATTGCTTAAGTACATTTAGTTTTGAATCATATTGTACAAGATTCTCATATATGTCACCAGCATATATCCATATGTTGAACTTTCTCTTTACATTCATCTTAAGTTCAATCAAAAAGTTTGTTAATTGCATAAGATCTCCGTCAGATTGATCAAGTGGATCACCCCCACAAAGTGTTATGCCATCTATATAAGACTTAAGATTCAATTCCTTGCTAATTTTATCAATTACTTCTTTGGAAAACAACTGCTTTCCATTGTTATAGTCCCACAATTCTCTATTATGACACCCAGGGCATCTATGTGAGCATCCACTTATCCATATTGTAAGTCTACATCCAAGTCCATTGTTGATATCAGGTGAAGTTATTGTATTGTAACGTAACATAAAGTCTTTCCTCTATATATAAAATATGTATTTTATGATTTATATATAAAAATAGAACTTAATGACCACTTATTCAATACAAAATGGACTGAATTTAATTGATAAATTCAGTCCATCTAATATAATTTCTTATATGTTTAATTCCTTACTTACATGTTGTTCTCTGTCATCAGTCTCATATTGCTTACCTTTGTTGAAGTTCTTCTTTGTAGTAGACAAATATCCGGTCACCCTTCGAAGTTCATCAATGTCATGGCTTCCACAATGAGGGCATACCCCATTAAAGTCACCTTGTGCATTACAAGAATTGCAGGAATCTAAAGGAAAATTTAGAGCTGCATATGGAATATCATGTTCCATAGCGTATACAACTATTTCTTCTACTGCATCTATGTTATGAATTGCTGTACTTGGAAGCTCAACATAAGTTATGCAACCAGCAGTTGAGTACTTTGTAAGCTTAGATTCTATGTCAATCTTCTTAAAGCAATCAATGTCATTATGCCATACTGGTACATGAATAGAATTTGTAAAATATTCTCTGTCAGACACCTTAGGTATGATTCCATATTTGTCTCTAAACTTCTTAAGTGCAGTATGACAAAGTGTTTCAGCTGGAGTATAGTATACGCCAAAGTTTAGACTATACTTCTCTTTGAATTCATTAACCCTCTTAGAGAACAGTTGCTCTATAGTATCGGCAAATTCCATTCCTTTGTCTGTTGTATGATCACAATTCATAAGAAGTTGTAGAGTTTCAGCCATTCCTATTTGACCAAGTGCTAAAGTACCATGTTGTATAGCAGACTTAATTCCTTCTTCAGGATCATATCCTCCCATAGTATGATTCTCATACATAAACTGTGCAGATAAAGAATTTTGTCCACATATCCATTCATACCGTTCTATTAGCATATCTTTAGCTTCATATATCTTCTTGTTCAATATATCTAAGAACTTATTGCATCTTACTACTTCTCTTTCTTCTTCATTAGTACAGTTACAACTATCTGCATATATCTTAGCTTCCATAGCTAATGTTGGCATTATTACAGTTACTGGACAAATATTTCCTCTACCATCTTTAATTACTGCAGAGTTATAGTCCATAATCACTTTGTCATACTCGTCATTAAGTATATGCTCCACATTAGATTTGAACACCTTTGAAAAGTTTATGTCATGACCGTTAGCAGTTCTACACATATTTACTTGATATTACTATCAATACTGACTATATATTCTTCATATTTAATGAAGTCTTCCGCTTGGAAGTGGCGCTTATCTCCACTCCTACTCCCTTACACTCATCAGGGATAGTCGATACACATTTATAATAATTCAATTATTTTATATTCTGAATTTTCTTTATCTCTATTTATTAATGTAGAATTTTTTCTTGCTTCAGAAATACTTTTAAATTCTTTTTCTTCTTTTGTTATTTTATTTATTAATTTGCATTTTTTAATACCAAAATGTGTTCTTTTTGGTTTAATTTTCATATCATTATAATATTCTTTATTTTCAAATGCAAAATTCCAAGTATTTTTATAATAGTATTTATTTGTTCCATTTACAATTGTCATTATACATCCTTTATTTTTTATACCAATAAATTTTAATAATTTTGTTAATGTGTCAAAATGATATTCTTTATTAGTTTTAATATTTAATGCTTTTAATTGTTTTGACATTGCATTATGTATACCTTTATTTGAAATTGATATTTTTTCTTTAATTTTATTTAGTTCATCAGTTGATTTACAAATATATGTATTTCCACCATCACCTCCTAAAGTTAAATTATATCCTATATTTCTATCTATACTATTATATTTTTTAATCCAATACTTTTCTTTATTATTTAAAATTCTTATTTTTTCTTGTTGTATCAATATAAGATTATTTGTTGATAAAATATTTTTATTTATATCTGAATTTTCTACTCTATCAATTTCTTCAACAATAAAATTTTCTTTACCATATTTATATATTGCTTTTGATATTAACATTTTTGATTTTGGATTTGCTGATTTTATGTGTCGTTTAAATCTATCTTCTATGGTTTTGTTATATACCTGTCCAATATATATTTTATTGTTTAATTTATTTGTTATCTTATATATGAAAAACATTAATTAATTGAATTATTAATTTAGCACGGATCTCATCCTATATATTTAACTGCTATTTAATAATATAAGGACCTAACCGTTAGCAGATTTATAAATGTTTATGCAACATTTAAATAATCTACACCCATTAAGCATGGTTCGAAAGATTTTACATGGGCTGCATTATTCCACTTACCCATGGTTGAGAATATCTCATCAGGTTGTTGTTCTTCATAAACCCTAATATATTTTCCATCCATCTTAACTCCAAGAGCATATTGAAGCTCTGGTTTTTCAATCAATCTTTTGGCTAATCTGTTGTAGTCATCTGTACATAATGCTTTTAAGAACTCTTTCTTATCACTTCTATCCTTTTCAAACCATTTCATTTGATTTGACCAGTCACAATTGGCATAATTAGGATATATACGTTTAGCAGTTGACTTAAGAGCCATTCTAAATAAGTCATAGTTTGGTGTTCCTGGCTTACC
>JAGATI010000126.1 GCA_017621295.1 Clostridia bacterium
CTTTTTACCAGAAACTTGAATTAATCCTTTCATTTCTTATCCTTTCTAAACTCACTTGTCATAAGAAGTACACTAAAAAGTGTTCTCGTACGGAGTTTTAGTATACGAGGTTCTTTAACCATATAATATAGTATATAAATACAAATAACATATTAGAACCATAAAATATTATTAATTGAAAGCTATCCTATAATTTATGTCTCTAATAGTTATTAAAACTAAGGAATATAAGGATTGCTGTTCATAGATTTTTGTTTGAGATAATATTACAACTATAAGTACAAACCAAAAAATAAAATTATTTTCACATTATAGACATAAATGAACTTTATAATATATAATAGCATTAATTAAAAATGGAGGAAAATTTTGTATGAATGATATTACAGTTTTAGTTGTAGATGATGAAGCTAGAATGAGAAAATTAATCAGAGATTTTTTAGTTCAAAAAGGATTTTCAGTATTAGAAGCATCAGATGGAGAAGATGCTTTGCTAGTTTATGAAGAAAATAAGAATAAAATAGGATTAATTTTATTAGATGTAATGATGCCAAAACTTGATGGATGGTCTGTATTAAGACAGATAAGACAAGATTCAAATGTTCCAATTATTATGCTAACAGCAAGAGGAGAAGAACAAGATGAATTATTTGGATTTGAACTGGGGGTTGATGAATATATTTCTAAACCATTTAGTCCTAAAATATTAGTTGCAAGAGTAGAAGCAATATTAAAAAGAGCAAAAGTAATAGAAAAACAGGTGAAAAGTTATGGAGGAATTGAAATTGATTCTGATGGAAGAACTGTTAAAGTAGATGGTAAGCAAATAGAATTAAGTCTAAGAGAATATGAATTACTAAAATACTTAATAGATAATTCTAATATAGCTTTATCTAGAGATAAAATATTAAATAATGTATGGAATTATGATTATTATGGAGATTCAAGAACAATAGATAGTCATATAAAAAAGATTAGACATAAATTAGGGAAAAAAGGTAAATATATACAAACTATTATAGGTATAGGATACAAATTTGAGATAAAATAACATTTGGAGGAAATAATGAAAAAAATAAGAGAAAAATTCAAATCTGTTAGAGCTAGACTTTTTTTTACATTATGTACAGTAATAATCATAGTAATTTTGTTTTTAATTTTAATTAATAACATAGTCCTGGAAACATTTTATTTATATTCTAAAACAAATACAATAAAATCCTTATATGAAAAAATAAATTCATATTATCATAATCCAGATAATGCTATAAATTTAGAAGAAGAACTTAAAAATATAGCAATAAGAAATAATATAGATATATTAATAAAACAAAATAATGATATGATAATAGTTACAACAGATAAGGAGTTTATGGGCAATATAGGAAAAATAAGCATATCTAATATTTTTAACGGTAAAAATAAGTCAGGAGACATTTTATATGCAAGAGATAAGATGATTATAAAACAATTACAAGATGAAAAAAATAATATTAAATATATAGTATTATTTGCTACATTAGATAACGATTATAATTTATATATAAGAATTCCAATATCAGCAATTGAAGAAAGTGTACAAATATCTAATAATTTATTATTATTTATTGGTGGAATAGTAATTGTTATATCTGGGATACTTGCTTCATTTATTTCAAGAAAATTTACTAAGCCAATACTAGAATTAAATAACATTGCTAATAAAATGGCGAAATTAGATTTTAGCCAAAAATATAGAATAAAAGATACAGAAGATGAAATTAATGATTTAGGTAAAAGTATTAATACAATGTCTGATAAGCTTGAAACAACAATAAAACAGTTAAGAGGAACAAATATAGAATTAGAAAAAGATATTGAAGAAAAATCAAAAATAGATGAGATGAGAAAACAATTTATTTCTGATGTATCTCATGAATTAAAAACGCCAATAGCATTAATACAAGGATATGCCGAAGGTTTAGTAGAAAATGTTAATTCTGATGAAGAATCTAGAAGATTTTATGCAGAAGTAATTTTAGATGAAACTAATAAAATGGACATATTGGTAAAACAACTATTAGAATTAATGAAGCTAGAATATGGAAAGAGAGAGTTTAATAATAAAAAATTTGACTTGAAAGAGTTAATAAATGAAGTTATAAGAAGATGTAATGTTATGATTGAAGAAAATACTATTAATATAAAACTTAATAGTGATGAAGGTTTATGTGTATATGCAGACGATTTTTATATAGAACAAGTTATAACAAATTATTTAACAAATGCAATAAAACATGCTAAAGAAGTAAATGGGGAGAAAAAGATTGTAATTAATGCAAAAGTAAATGAAAAAACAAATAAAGTTAAAGTTAGTGTGTATAATACAGGTGATAATATTAATCAAGAGGATTTAGATAGAATATGGGGAAGATTTTATAAAATAGATAGTTCTAGAAATAGAAATAATGGCGGAAGCGGAATAGGTCTTGCTTTAGTAAAAGCTATTATGAATAATTATAAAAATAGTTATGGAGTAGAAAATAAAGCTGGTGGTGTAGAATTTTTCTTTGAGATGGATTTGTGTGAGAATTTGTAATATGTTATTTTTAGATTATAGTGAATACGGAACAAAAGGAGGAAAAAGACTCTATTCATATAAATCAAGAAAATAATTATCAAATTACATTTGTATCTGATAATTTTCAAGAGTTTATATGTAATTTGTGTTCAATTGAAAGTTTGACTGAAAAATAAAGAAAATATTTATGATTATTTGTGAATATAGTAATATTGTAATAAAAAAAGATAAATAGATTTAAATAATTGTCATGATTTACTTAATAATATAGTAAGAGCTCCGTATACGGAGCTCTTTGAGGTTAGTCATGGAAGAATTTTAACAATTGTTGAGGTTGTAAAAACATATTTTGAATCATATAAAATATGTCTTATTTTGTCGACAAAAAATTCTTTACAAATGTGCAAATATGTTGTATCCTAGTTATAGTTTTATTTAAAAATTGCAATTTTTATCTATAAATTTTTAATCTAATAAATTTCCTAAAAGCAAAATAGAGATAATGTAAAATACAATAATAAAAAAAATATAATATTAAAACATTATCAAAAATAATTAGGCAGGTGAAGAATATGAATGATTAATTTTAACAAAAGAAACATACATATAATAACATTTATAACAACAAGTGTATTGTTTATATGTATTCAGTTTATATTTAATAATCATTATGAATTCAAACAAAATATTAATTTACAAAATCAAAGTATTTTTATCTTAAATAAAAATTTAAATCCAAAAGAAATAGCAAATCAGCTTTCGAAAAATAAAAATTCCAAAAACAAAAATCAAAATATAAATAATAAAAAACAAAATCCCGAAAATATAAAATAGCTAGAATTAAAAATTATAGAACAAGAAAAGGAGGAAAATGAAAAAAATATTTATAGTATTTTTTGTATTTATGCTAGTTATATCTAGTGCACTTGTATATTATTTTTATAATTATTCAAACAAGCTTATAGATATAAGCAAAATAAAAACAGATTCAAATTATGAAAATGTTGTTTATGAAAATATCATTTCAGATGAAGAATATAGTTTGGAAAGTGACTTTATTGGTATATTAGAAATACAAAAAATAGGATTAAAAGCAACTATAAAAGAAGGTAGCAGTAGTGAAGTTTTAAAAAAATATATAGGTCATATTGAGGAGACATCTAAGTATGATGGGAATATAGGACTTGCGGCTCATAATAGAGGAAATGAATATTCATATTTTGCAAGATTAAACGAATTAGAAAAAGGCGATATTGTTACATATAAAACGAAATTTTATGAAAGACAATATAAGGTAGATAATATTCAGGCAATATTTGAAACAGATTGGAGTAAATTAGAAAATACAAAAGAAAATAAATTAACAATGATTACATGTATATCAAACAAAAGAAATCAGCGATTATGTGTACAAGCAGTAGAAATTTAATAAATAAAGGAGGATTTATGAAAAAGAAGATAAATAAAATTTTAATAATAATGTGCATAATAATAACTATCATGCCAATGCAAATGCTTCAAGTATTTGCTACGAAAATAGGAGATTCACCATATTTAGAGAAAGGAGATTTAGGATTTTATACTATACAATATCAAAGTAAAACTTCAGGAGATTGGTATTATATAACATATAGCAGAACTTGGTATACAGATGAACAAGGAATTAGAAGAATTGCATATTGTATAGATCCAGATTTAAATGGAATTGGATGGCTTGAAGGAGAAGTAGTAGGTTACAATGTAGATTTAAAAAAAGCATTATCAGATGAAAGATTATGGAGAGTTTATAGACATGGATATCCATATGTAAGTGCTAAAAGTTTAGGTGTAGAAACAGAAGATGATGCATATCTTGCAACAAAACAAGCAGGATATTGGATTATAAGAGGATATAAATTAGAAGATATTCGTACATATTTTAGACCTGGAGAAACACCTATTAATGGACAAAATTTAGAAGATATACAAAGAAGAGGAAAAAAGGTAATTGATGCAATATATCATTTAGTAGATTTAGGATACAATGGAACAGAGACGCCGAAGGATAATGGACTTATCAAAATAAATAAATTGGGTAATTTTACTCAAGATGAAAATAATGATTATTATTCACAAAAATATAGTGTTACATCTTCTACATCAATGTCTGGTTATACAGTAAAAAGTATAAATGGCTTTCCAGAAGGTAGTTATATTTCAGATATAAATGGAAACAATAAAAATACATTTACATCAGGAGAGAATTTTAAAGTTATGATTCCTAAAAAATCTATTACTGATAATATAGTAGGAAAAATAAGAATTGAAGGTAAGTGTCAAAATTATCCTGTGTATTATGGAGAAGCAAGAAATAAAGATACTCAAAATTATGCAGTAACAGTAGATTCATATTCAGATATAATAGAAGATGTAAAACTAGACATAAATGCATATAAATCGAATATAAAATTAACCAAAATAGATAAAGAAACAAAAGAAAAAATATCAGGAGTAAAGTTTAATTTTAAATATGAAAATGGTACTAATATTGGAGATTATACTACAGATAAAAATGGAGAGATATATGTAAAAAATTTAAAACAGGGAACAATTGTTGTACAAGAAATAGAAAGTAAAAATGAATATATTTTAAATACGAAAGAAAATAAAATCAATTTAGAATACAATGATAATAAAACAATAACTGTAGAAAACGAACATAAAAAAGGTGATTTAAAAATAGTAAAAGTAGATAAAGATGATAATTTTATAACATTAGGTGGTGTTGAATTTGATTTAATTAATGAAAAAGGTAAAACAGTAAAACATTTAACAACAGATGCAAATGGAATTGCAGAAATAAAAAACATAAATACAGGAAATTATACTTTAAAAGAGACTACAACTAAGAAAGAATATAAAATAGCATTAGATAAAGATGTAACAATAAAATGGAATGAAACATCTGAAATTAAAGTAGAAAATGAGAAAAGAAAAGGTCAAATTAAAATCATAAAAGTAGATAAAGATTATAATGAAGTAAAACTAGAAAATGTTGAGTTTCAAATTATAGATAGTAATAATAGAATTTTAGAAACAGTTAAAACAGACAAAAATGGAGAAGCAAAAACATCAAAACTTCCGATAGGAGAATATAAAATAAAAGAAGTAAGTTTAGGTACAAACGAAGAATATATGCTAAATGAAGAACCTAAAACAGTAGTTGTTGAAGAAGATAAAATTAACAATATACAATTTGAAAATGAGCATAAAAAAGGTACCTTAAAAATTTATAAAGTAGATTTAGATAATAATATACCAGTAGCTAATGTAGAATTTGAAATTACAGACAATGATGGAAATATTTATACTGCTACAACAGATAAAGATGGAATTGCATATATAGAAAACATAAGAACAGGAGTTACAAAAGTTAAAGAAACAAAAACAAATAAAATATATAAGTTATCAAAAGATAAATATTATACAGAAATAAAATGTAATAATGTAACAGAAATTACAATTAAAAATGAAAAACTAAAAGGACAAATTGAAGTGTACAAAGTAGATGCAGAAGATAAAGAATATAAATTGGAAGGAGTAGAATTTGAAGTTATAGATGAGAAAGGAAAAGTAGTAGATAAAATAAAAACAGATAAAGATGGTAGGGCACTTACAAAAAGATTGCCAATAGGTGAATATAAAATTAAAGAAACAAAAACAGATAAAATGCATGTTTTAAATAGTGAGTTAATAAAAGTAAATGTAAAAGCAGATATCATCTCAAAATTAAATATTACAAATGAAAGAATAAAAGGACAAATAAAAATTATAAAAACAAGTAAAGACTATAATTTTATAAATGGATTAAAACAAGGTTCTCCAATTGAAAATGTCAAATTCGAAATATATGATTCTAATAAAGAATTAGTAGATAAAATTGTTACAGATAAAAATGGTATTGCTATTACTAAAAAGTTGGACAAAGGAATTTATTCAGTAAAAGAAGTTCAAAGTGGAAAGTGGTATTTATTAAATAAAGATGAATTTTTAGCAGAAATAAAAACAAATGAGGAAATGGTAGAATTAGGTGTTACAAATGAATCTGAAAAACCTAATGTAGAAATTGAGAAAACAGGAATAATTCAGGCAACTGCCAATCAAGAAATTAGTTATAATTTTAAAATTAAAAATACTGGTAATGTGAAATTAGATAATTTTGTTTGGTATGATGTGTTACCAACTGAACATACAAAAATTACAAAATTAGTAACAGGTACATATAATCATGAATTAAGTTATTAAATATATTATAAAACAAATAAAAATGATTATAGATTATTAAAAGAAAAACTTAGTACAAATGTAAATAATTATATAGATTTTACTAATTTAGAATTGGATGATGATGAATATGTAACTGAATTTAAAGCTGATTTTGGAACAGTAGATATTGGCTTTGAATCTGTAATAGATCCTTGCATATTTACAACTGTAAATGCAGATGTAGAAAATGATGATTCTTTTATTAATAAAACAAGATTAGAAGGGTATAATAAAGGTTTTATGGTTTGGGATGAAGATGAACATAAGACTAAAGTTTATAAAGAAGAAGTACGAATTAAAAAGCTTCCTAGAACTGGTAGATAGAAATTAGTTAAAATTTTGACAGCGTATTTTGGGAAATTTAAGATATTATTACATAAGAATAGTGGCATGTTGTATAAATAAAAACATATGTCAAACTCTTTTTATTCTAGAGTATGCTTTCAAATAGGTTATGAATTGTAATCCAAAAGTAGTTACCAGTCAGCCTAAATATTAAAACAGTAGAGTAGTGGACTGTGTATTTATATATAAATATACAGTCTACGGACTAATTTTATATATAATTTTAAAATTAAGGCTAATTAGTAACAACTAGTTACAAAAATAGTAAAATCTTCCAAATCTTGCATTGACATAATTTTAATAGCAATATATAATTATATACGTTAAAATATAACATATGAAACAAAGGAAGGAAGATTTTATGTTAGTTAATATATTATTTTTAGTAATATTAATATTATTAAATGCATATTTTGCAGCAACAGAGATTGCATTTATATCATTAAATGATACAAAAATTGAAAAAATGGCAAAGGAAGGTAATAAAAAAGCAAAGCAAATAGTAAAAATGTTAAAAAATCCAAGTAAGTTTTTAGCTACTATACAAATAGGAATTACTTTAGCAGGATTTTTATCAAGTGCTTTTGCATCAGATACTTTTGCAGATATATTAGCTCCAATGTTAAATAAAGTGTTACCAATGATTTCTGTAGATGTATGGAGAGGTATTTCAATTATTATTATAACAATTATATTATCATTCTTTACATTGGTTTTTGGAGAGTTGGTACCAAAAAGACTTGCAATGAAATATTATGAAAAAATATCTTTTGCAAGTATAGGTGTTATAAAAATTATTGCAACTGTTACTGCACCATTTGTAAAATTATTAACTACATCTACAAATTTAGTATCTAAAATATTTGGTGTTTCAGAAGATGATGAACAAGCTGTAACAGAAGAAGAAATAAAAATGATGATTGATGAAGGTGAAGAAAAGGGAACTATAGATGAAGAAGAAAAAGAAATGATAAATAATGTTTTTGAATTTAATGACACAACAGCAGTAGAAGTTATGACACATAGAAGAGATATATTTGCAATAGATATTGATGAAGATATTTATAAAATATTAGATAAAATAGATGAATATAAATATAGTAGAATACCAGTATATGATGAAACAATAGATAACGTAAAAGGAATTTTGTTTGTTAAAGATATATTAAAATCATTAAGTGGAAAAAAACAAATTAAAATAAAAAATATAATAAGAGATGCATATTTTGTACCAGAGTCTAAACCAATAAATGAGATATTTAAAGAGTTACAAAAAAACAAAAAACAAATGGCTATAGTAGTTGATGAGTATGGTGGAACATCAGGGTTAGTTACAATGGAAGATATTTTAGAAGAATTAGTTGGAAATATTTTTGATGAGTATGATGAAGTAGAAAATGAATATGAAAAAATAGATGAAAATACATTTCTAATTAGTGGAAGTGTAGCTATATATGAACTAAAGAAAATATTAAATATAAATATTCCAGAAGGAGATTATGATACTTTATCTGGATACTTATTAGAAGAATTAGGGCGTTTACCAGAAGAAGGAGAAGAAGCAATAGTTGAAACAAAAGATGTAACATATAAAATAGAAGAATATGAAGAAAAAAGAATAATGTGGGTGAAAGCTTGCAAAAATAACAGTGAGAAAGTTGAAGAGGAAACAAAAGAAAAAGAATAAAAGAGGGTTTGATATAGATGAAGTCAAAAAATAAATTAATAATAATCTTTATAATATTGTTAGTATTATTTGTATTTTTTATTTATAAAAGTTTTGCTAAAAATAATAAATATGAAATAAATTTTGAAGAAATAAATATAAGAGATTATTTTTTAGTTTTTGATGATAAATATGGCGTTATTGATAAAAATGGAAATATAATTATAGAAACAGATTTTGATATGATACAAATACCAAATCCAAGTAAAGATGTTTTTGTTTGTATGAATAATTATAATGTTGAAACAGGAAATTATGAAACAAAAGTATATAATAAAAATAAAGAAGTTTTATTTAGTAAGTATGAAAGAGTTGAGGCAATTAAAAGAGAAGAAAACTTAGATAATATTCCATATGAAAAAGGTGTTTTAAAATATAAAGAAAATGGTAAATATGGTTTAATAGACTTTGATGGAAATATAATAACAAAGCCAATATATGAAAACATTGAGGCTTTAGAGTTTAAAGAGGGAATGTTAATAGTAAAAAGAGATGGCAAAACTGGAGTTATTAATATAGATGGAAAAGAAATAATTAGTATAAAATATGATTCTATTGAAGCAGATAAATATTCCATAGATAAAGAGCATAATAAAACATCTGGATTTATTATATCTATAAAAACAGAAGAAGGATATAGATATGGTTATATTAATTATAAAGGAAAAATGATATTAAAAACAGAATATAATGAAATTGCAAGAATCAATTATATAGATGATGATGAAAATGCATATTTGGTAGCTTTTAAAAATGGACAGGCAGGTTTTTATATAAATAATAAATTAATATTAGAGCATGAATATGAGGATATGCAATTTGATAATATCAATAATTTAGTAATTGTACAAAAATCGGGAAAACAAGGAATATCTAAATTAAATGGAGAATTAATGGTCCCTATAGAATATGACAATATAATAATAGCAGGTAATTTAATTAATGCCCAAAAGAATAATGAAGTTATTGTATTTGATAATAAAGGTCAAAAATTAAACAATAATAATTTTATAAGTATAATATCTACACAAAATAAGAATTATTCAATAAGTATAGATATGAATGAGAATTTTGGAGTATTAGATAAAGATAATAATATATTGGTAGATAATAAATATACTTTTATAGATTATTTATTTGATGATTACTTTATTGTTCAAGATGCTACAAAATTAGGAATAATTGATATAAATGAAAATATAAAAGTGAAACTTCAATATGATGTGCTACAAAAATTAGAAGGAACAAATGTAATACAAGGAATAAGAGACGAAACTGTAGAATTAATTGATGAAAATATGAATATTATTTCATCAAATCAAAATGGTGAAGTAGATATAACAAATAACTATATAAAAATGTATAATTCAAAAGATATGAAGTATTTTGATTTTAACGGAAAAGAAATATCTAATATACAAGCTATAAATAATCAAAATTTATTTGCTAAAAAACAAAATAAATCTTGGGGATTTGTTGATAAAAATGGAAATACTAAAGTGCAATATATATATGATATGGTAACAGAACTTAATGTTTATGGTTATGCAGGAGTGAAAAAAGATGGCAAGTGGGGAATAATTGATTCGCAAGGAAATATGATTTTAGAGCCTACTTATGAAATAGAAGAAATACAGCCACAATTTATAGGAAAGTATTATAGAGTTGATTTAGGATATGGAGAGATTTTTTATATGGCAGATTAGTTATCTTAAAGTTTCTATTGTGTAAAGGATTTTCTAATATAGTAATGAAGTTTTAAACATTAGTTTTTTGCAAAAATAGTTATAATTTGTAGTTATTGTATTTAAGAGATAAGGTTACCGCATAGCTAATTGTTTAATATATACTTTTTAAAACCAATCTTGAAGCGTGGTGGGCGAGTAGTAGGAATTAGTTTTATACCACGCAATATATAGGAGAGGAAAGTTAAAACTTGGTGCCATCGGCGATTGGTTTTAAAAAGTATATATTAAACAATTAGCTATGCTAGTATGTGCTTTTAAATAAGCTATAATATGAATAGTAAATATTAAAGATGTCTGATTTTATTCTATAATATAAATTGCGCTAGTAAACAATAAAAAATAGAAAGGAAGAAATAAGATGTATACTAAATTTGGAATTAGTAATGAAGTAATAAATTTGGCAGAGAAGGTAACAAAAGAAATAAATGGAGTTTTTGAGGAAATAGATAGAGTTTGTGAATTTAATTCATTAAAAGTGTTAAATGCATTTCAAAAATATAACATATCAGATATGCATTTTGGAAGTACTACAGGATATGGATATGGAGATATAGGAAGAGATACAATAGAAAAGGTATATGCTGAAGTTTTAGGAACAGAAGATGCTGTTGTTAGATCACAATTTATTTCAGGGACACATGCTTTAACTGTTGCGCTATTTGCTTTTTTGCGCCCAGGAGATACATTTTTAAGTATTTGTGGAAAACCATATGATACATTAGATGAAGTAATTGGAATTACAGATAATCCAAGTTCTTTAAAGTCATTTGGAGTAAAATATGAACAAATAGATTTAATAGATAATGATTTTAACTATGAAGCAATAGAAGAAAGAGTGAAAAAAGGTAATGTTAAATTAATAGAAATACAACGTTCTAGAGGGTATGCATTAAGAAAAAGTATTAGTTTAGAGAAAATGGAAAAAGTAATTAAATTAATAAAAAGTGTAAACAAAGATGCTATTATAATGGTTGATAATTGTTATGGTGAATTTGTAGATAAAATAGAGCCAACACATTTTGGTGCAGATGTAATAGTAGGTTCATTAATAAAAAATTTAGGTGGAGGAATTGCACCAAATGGAGCATATATTGCTGGAACTAAAGAATTAGTTAATTTGGCAGCTGAAAGATTAACTGCTCCAGGACTTGGAAAAGAAGTAGGACCAAGCTTAGGGATAAATAAATCTATTTTGCAGGGATTGTTTTTAGCCCCAAATGTAGTTGCAAGTAGCTTAAAAACGGCTGTATTTGCAAGTAAAATGCTAAAGAAATTAGGATATAAGCCAGATCCAGAATTTGATGAAAAAAGATCAGATATTGTTCAAACAATAGAATTTGGAGACAGAGAAAAACTAATTAAATATTGTCAAGGAATTCAAATGGGCTCACCAATAGATTCAAATTCTATACCTGAGCCTTGGGATATGCCAGGATATACAGATAAGGTTATTATGGCAGCAGGAGCATTTACTCGGAGGTTCATCAATAGAATTAAGTTGTGATGCTCCAATACGTGAGCCATATGTAGCATTTATGCAAGGTGGTTTAACATATGAATATGGTAAACTAGGTGTTATGAAAGCAATACAAAATATAATATTATAATTTTAGGTGCTTAATGATAATTTTTATAGGAGGAAGATTTGAAAGTAGTAGTAATTGGTGGAGGACCTGCTGGTATGATGAGTGCTATTACTGCAGCTGAGAAAGGTGATAGAGTAATACTGCTCGAAAAAATGAATGCTCTAGGAAGAAAATTATTAATTACAGGAAAAGGAAGATGTAATATAACAAGTAGTTTAGATATAAAAGATTTTATTTCGAATGTTCCTGGAAATGGTAAGTTTTTATATAGTAGTTTTCAAAATTATACAAATAATGATATTGTTAATTTTTTGAAAAAGCAAGGAGTACAAGTTAAAG
>JAGATI010000127.1 GCA_017621295.1 Clostridia bacterium
AACTGATTTCTTTTCTTATTTAAAATTTATCACACTAAAATAATACTACCTTCAAAACCCTATGTCAATGAACGATTTTTGAAACAATTTTGAAATTTTATTTAACTTTTATATATGACCTCACTTGAAATAAAGTTTCTGTTCCATCACTTGAAATGTGGTATTCCTTTACTGCATAATAACAAATTGTAAAACCATCAGAATTATATACTGCATTTTCTACATTTGTTTTATTTGCGGTAAAACTTCTTAATCCACTTCTTGCTAAAGAGCTATCTTGAACTATTTTTACATTAGTATATCCAAATTCGCTTATGCAAGTATCTATTAGTGATTTTAATTTTCCCATTTCGGCATCATCTCTAATAAATCCTTTATAAGTTCCATTTAAACTATTTTCATAATAATCATATTTAGATAAATCTATTTTCTTTGTTTCTTGCTTTGGTTCTTCAACTGGTTTTGGTGCTTCTTGCTCTTGGGCTTGTTGTGGCTGACGAGCTGGCTCTTCTTTCTTAGTTGGAACAGCAGGTGTGTTATTTTTTACTTTTGCCTCTGCTGTTCCACTTGTTTCTTTTGTTACTTTATTTGTAGTTTTTTCTTTTGTATTTTCTATCTTTTTATCTTCTGTATTTTGCTTAATTTCTTCTTTAGTTTCTTGTTTTATTTCTTCTAATTCTTTTTCTTCTGTATTCTCATTTTCTTTATCTTTTGTTTCTGCCTCAACATTTGTTGAAACAATATTTATATCATTTTGACCTATTATGCTTTCTTGACTGGTAGATGTACTTTCTAACTTACTTTCGTTAATTTTTGTGTTACTCTTTTTTATAATTAGAATTGTAACACCTATAATTACTATTGCTAGTATAATACTAGATATTAATAAGATTTTCTTCTTCATTTAGAATCATCTCCTTCTATCTAAATTATACCGTGTTATTTTTAATACGTCCACCCTTTTTGATGTTTCTATTCAGCTAGTCATACGGCTTTGATGTCTTTTTATAAAACTTCTTCATCTTCTTGCTCTTCTAAAAATTCTTCCTTTTTAGCTTTTGATTTTACAGATTTAGAAGTTTTTTTTGAGATTCTTATTGCATATCTTCGCGTTCTTTTATTTTTTCACAATATGTATCTAACACAGATTTTGAAATTTGCTCTCTTAGCTCTTTGTTGGTTGGATAGCAAACATCTTTATATCTTTTTTCTTGTGTTTCTTTATCATAATATGAACGTTGTGGTAATTGAACATAAATATTATCTTCTTTGCTTCTTTTAACTGTTACTCCTTCAATATTAAACACATCATCAATACAAATCGTACCAATAGCTTTAGTAATATTATTAGGATCATTTGTTAAATTTAAATTCTTAACACTAATATTCATATTTTTTTGTCCTCCTTCCTCGCAAAATTTAATCTATATAAATAAATTACATAGCTTTTTCAATTCCTACAACACATAATCGTAAATCTCTTTGATTTTCAACACATGTTATAAGTGTAATTTGATTTTCTTCTGTTTGCTCTAAAACACTTAAATCTGTTTCTTCAATTTGTTTTACTTCTTTTACTTCATATTGTTTGGTTTCATATTTTGTAATATAAGTTATAATATCGCCTTGACTTAAATTCTTAAGCTCTCCAAAATATGCAGCATTACTTCCTCTATTATGGGAACACAAGCATACATTTCCATCTAAATAACTCGTATTTTCAAAATGCCCTACATACTTACCTATTATTGTTAAATCTGTTCCATCTGCTATTGGTGCTTTTTCTAATCCTATTTTTTCTATTGAAATATAGCCAATAACATTTTTATCACTTTCGTCTAGTGCAAGAACTTCAACTACTTGCTCCTCTATTGTTTTTTCTTCTGTAATAACATTGTAGTTATCACTTTCTTTATATTTTTGACCTCCACGTATTACTAATATTGAGCAGACTGACAATAATATAAAAATCATTGCAATAACTAAACTATAAATAACACTTTTTTTCATAACCCCTCCTAAAATTTGAAAATAAAAAATACGCGACAGCTTGTATTTCTACTTGCCATCGCCTATTCATAATAGCTCATACTGGAATATTATCATCTATTTTCTTATATGTCAATGAATGAATTTTGAAGACTTTTTGAAAAGACTAACATATGTATTCATAAAAAATGCGATAAAGAATTATTGACTTATGTAGTGTTATATAGAACAACAGAGCTCTCACTTTTTTATAGTGAAAGCCCCTAATTGGTCATTATTTAATTTTACTTTTGGCTGAATATTAACTCGTATATCTTTTTCCACTCTGCATCGGCTAAATTATTTTCAATAGCCTTTAAAAGAAATCTAAATGAATTAGGATTATTAATAAAATAATCATCCATTAAATTCATTGCATTCAAATGCGAAAATTTTGCCATTAATGTGTATGCCTCTTTTTGAGAATCCGTTAAACATAGTTCCTTTGCTAAAATAGACATATAATCCATTCTGGAAGTACTTCCAGACGGAGCTGGTCTGTTTCCCCTCTCAATATCACTTAAATATACAGGAGACATACCTACTCGCCTTGCCATTTCCCGAACTGGTATACCTAACTGTTCTCTTCGTTGCCTTACACTTTCTCCGAAAGTATCGACAGTATAACTTGCAATTTCTTTGTTGTCAAAAGGGTTTGAATACTTCATAGATAGCTCTTAACCTCCTAAATCTAGGTTATAAGCAGTCTGACCACCTCTGCTTATTTTTTTGTTAGTGTTTATAGAAATAAAGGAATTACCTAATCCCACAAGTGAACCACAGACGTTTGCCTGATTATTTTTTAATGATAACATACTATCATACTTTTATGTGAATTTCAACCTGTATTCCAATACTCATAATACTTTTGGAAATTTTACAACTTGATTTCATAGTAATTATTCCATAAAACTATATCTTTTTTCTTGTTTCCTTGAACTATGCTTATTGTTCTTGCTTTAAATTTCTTAAATGTTAATGGATTAATTTTGATAGCATAAATATTTTCATTACTTTTATAGCAATTTGAAATATCTATTGAAACTTTTTTATCACTTAATTTTTCAGTTTTAATTAGTTTGAATCCATTATTATTTTTTGCATAAATATATGTGTTTTTTCCATTTAATAAATACATTAGTATTGCAGTTAAGCCAATACCTGAAACAAGAACAAATTGATTTACTAGCTTGTCTTCTTTTTCTTCTTGTCTTGGTTCTTCTTGTGGCTCCTCTAGTACTTTTTCATAATCTATTTTATAATCATATAATGTATCAACTTTTTCTGCTTTTCCTGAATATGTTACTGTAACTTTGTATGTATCTGGATTAGCCAAAGTTTTAACTGCTTGATATATCTTTTTACCTTTATATGTTATTGGAACATTCTCATTATCAATTAGATATGTATTCTCTGGCTCCCATTCAACATTTATTAAATAGTATTTTACTTTGTTTATATCAATTTCTTTTTCAATATTATTTAGGTCATTATCCGTAAAATCTTCAAAACTTAAAACTTGTTCATCAATTTTTTCATAATAGCCATTTTTAATAGTTTGAATATCAATATTGGATATACTTAATGTTCCCTTATACGTTCCATCATTAAAATCTTTTGTTTCTCCAAATTGACTTCTGATATATTGTTCATCTGATTTATTAAGCATCTTTGTTTCTGTAATTTCCTTATCAATATAATTTTGCTCTGATACTTTTTTATCAATATTTTTTATTTTTAATTCTTCTGTTTCTGTTTTATAAATATCTTCTAAAAACTTATTTTCTTCACTTTGAGAAATTACATACTCTGTTTTATTTTTATTCTCATTTGCTAAACTTGTATGTGCTATTCCGCTTGCAATTGTAAACACAACTGCAGGTATTATTATCATATTAACTACTACTTTACCTATCATAATTAGTATTCCTCCTCATCTTCTTCATTTTCTTCTTCGACATTTTTAAACAAATAATCTGGTACGTCCATACCTGTTTGTTCCAATGCCTCTATTAAAGTACAATCTTTAGATAGGTATAAATCTCTTTCAATTCCCATTCCTAAAGGTCCTTTTATTGATTGTAATTCTGATAGCATTATATACCCAAATTCAGCCATTTCATCATCTCCCAGATGACAATAACCAAACATCTCATAATCGCCATCTTCTTGTTTTTCTGCTTCTGTAATAAACCATGTTCCAACTCCCATTGGATTAAAGAATTTAGCAATTACCTTTGCTTGTCCTCTAAGCCCATCTTGACTGCCTAAAGGATATTTTTCAAATACTTCTTCTAATTCTTTTGTCATCAATTTCATAATTAGTATTCCTCCTCGTCTTCTTCCTCTGATTCGTCATATTCTTGTTCTTCTTCCATTCTAACTACTATAAACTTTATAATATTATCATCTATCCTGTAATTTCTTTCTAATTCATATATATTATCTGGTTCTGAATAAAAGTTGAATACAGCATAATAACCAGTTTTATTTTGTCTAATTTCGTAAGCTAATTTCTTCTCTCCAAGCTCTTCAATTTTAGGCTCTTTTCCAGAAAATTCTTTTACCATATTTTTATATTTTTCTATTGTTTCCTTTATTTCTTTATCCTCTAATTTTGGATTAATAATAACTACACTTTCATATTTTTTCATAATTTTTGTTCTCCTTTTCTTTATTAAATTTCTTCTTCGTCTTCTTCATATTCGACCGATTGTTCTTCTTGTTTTTCTTCTACTTTTAAACTCTTTAGAGCTTCAGAATTAATATTCAAAACATTTCTTGAATAACTTAAACATTTAAGTTCTGTTCCAAGAGTTTTACGATATTCTATTGGCTCTCCTTCTATAATCTTATTAGAATATCTATCTGCAATAAATATTTCTCCAGTATCTTGAATATTTAATATATTACTCAATCTAGTTTCTGCCTTTATTTTGTTGCCATTACATAGTTCAAAAGTTACTGACTTTTTATCTTCTAAAAACTTATTAATTTTAGCAATTTCATTATAAATTGGTGGTGTTAAACCTTTCTTGTATTGTTCATAAGCAAGTATTAGTTTCATCTCTTCATCACTATAAACTTTCTTAAGAATTTCCTCATCAGATATACTAAATTCTTGCTTTTCTAGGTCGTATTCAAATGAAGTTCCACCAGATCTGTCTGTGTAAAGTCCAATAATGCCTTTATCAACTTGTTTTAACGCAATATGATATTTTTTTACTGCCTCAATATCATTTCTAATATCATTACCAAATTCACTGGCTTCTCTTAAAAATTCAAATGATTTTGTAGTGTAATTAGAATAATTTTTTACAGAAATTTCAGTAATATAATCAATATTGTTAATATTATTTGCAATATATCTTTGTATCTCTTTATCAACAATATTTCTTATCTTTTCTCTTATCATTTCTATAATATTGATTATTTCCAAACCTTTTTCTTCTGCAATTTTAAATAATTCACTTCTATATTCTCTAGTAAAGTCATAAGTATCTAAACCATATATTTTGTTTGGCTCTGTTTTTAGAACCATTAGTCTAGGTCTTATTTCAGTTCTAAAAGAGTCTAAACTTACATCATTATCACAAATAAATATTGCTTTTCCATATTCCAGCTTTGTTTTAAAATCCTCTAACATTGTTTTTCTCCCTTCTTTTGAGCATAATAAAAAAGCCAGCTGTTAAACCGACTTTTGCTCACAATTTTTTATATTAAGATTTTATATTGCTTTTTTATATGTGTCAATGAATGGATTTTGAAGATTTTTTGAAATTTTAACCATATTTATTGACTTCTCATATAAATTTAGATTATAATAACTATAGAGAATGACAATCCACAAACGTGGTTTTGCCGAAATTAGTTGTAAAAACTCACATCTAACTCGCCAAAGTTACAGATGTGAGCTTTTTTTATTTATGTAGTTGCTTGTCAACCCAGTTCTTATACAGAACTGTTGCTAAGGCAACGTTTAATGTTAAAGATAACATAAATGCTATATAAAAAAATAGTATCACTTCAACCATAAACATCACCACCTTCCTTACAATATAATGTAAAAATGGTGGCAAAACCACATCTGTTTATTATCATTCCCTATGTTGGTAATTCTACAATATTATTTAATTTCTGTCTATAATTTTCCAAAATTTTATTCAAAAAAATGTAAATTTATATTTCTTCTTCCTCATCTTCATCTTCTTCAATTCCATTATTTCTTAATGTTTCAAGCTCTTGTTTTAAGCTATTATTTTCTTCCATCAAAAATGCATTATTCATAAACTTTAAATTATCATTACTATAATTTCTATCTATTGTATTTATGCTATTCATACTTACATATCCATTTTCAGTCGCAATTATATGGTCTAGCATTTCTATTCCAAAGACTTCCATTAGTTTTCCTGTAATATTAGTTAAATGCTTATCTTCATTGCTTGGCTCTAATTTATTTGATGGGTGGTTATGCACAAAAATTACTTTCTCACTTGCACTTAATAGTGCAGTTCTTATAAGTTGTTTGCTATCTATGTATATACCAGCACTTGTTCCAATTCCTATTAAACTAATTTTCCTTATATGATTTCCTCTATCTAATCCAATAAATAAGAAATGCTCTTGAATTGCATCTTTAATTTCTTGCACTTCTTCCAAATTGAAAATATCCTCTGGTTTTCTTATTGTTCTCGGATCTGTTGTATTTGGTTTCTTTTGTATATCTAATTGTAAACTCATTTGTACGTCCTCCATCGTTATATATTCGTGTTTATAATATTTATTAGTTGATTTCTTAATTCACTATTTACTAATACTGTTGTTCCAATTGTTAAAAGTATGCAAATAACAATATAGAAAATCACTTTTAATATTTTTCCTATTATTTCAATAACTGTTGAGATTTTGCTGTTTTTCTTTGTAATAACAATATTTTTATCTTGTAATTGTTTTCTATTTTTTTGTTCCATCGCTATATCAAAAAGAGATTTCTTTTTCATTTCTTGCCTCTTTTCTTAAAGAAATTAAATCCTTTCTTCTTTTCTGTAATATCTGTATTTATTAAATAAGGTTTCAAAATATTTTCAAAGAAGTATTTATTCTTTACTTCAAATGGATCAGTTACACTTTCTGAAAATGTTGCTCTTTCTTTCCAATATTCACCTAATCCATTTCTAAAATTTTCTTTTTCGCTCTCTTTTGCAAAGTTAAAAAGTAAATATGTATTTATATCCATTCCTATAATTTCAAATGCATCAATTAAATTTGGAAGTTCCCATTGTTTATTACCTGAAACAAGTACCTTTAAATCTCTTGTTAAAAATGACATTCTTTCTTCATCTGTCATCTCATTAAAAGATCCATAGTCATAAATATAGAAATTATAATTGTTAGATAATATATCTGACATATTTTTAGGTTTGCAAAATAAATCAATTCCTTTATAACTAATTTTGTTCATTGCTTCGGAGCGTCTTGCTTCTTTACTAGCTGCAATATTTATAATAGATTCATGATTATTGTTTTCTATATAGCATGCCTTTATATTAGTTAATTCACTTAAATATTTAGTTAAGTTTATAGCTAGTGTAGTTGCTCCTATATGTCTTTCTACTCCTGCAACTCCTATGCTTACTGTCTGTTTTACTTTTATAAAATTTTCCTTTACAACCTTTGTTGTTTGATTTACTGAAATTAAGTTATTGTCTAATTTGTACTTTATAGAATTTCCAAAACTCATTCCTTCATCACTTAATACTTTTTCAAGCTCTTCTTTAAATTTCACATCATCTGCCCCAGTTATAATGTTGTATATTCCTAGATTAAAAATCTTGCCTAATAGCATATTTCCGTGTTTATATCCTTCTGCTATTATAATTATTCTTAATTTATACAATTTTCTTATAAGTACAATTTTAGAAATAATCTCATCGTCATCTGTTAAATGTGCAAAAGCCTCTAAATCAAGAATTAGATAATCTACTGAATTTAGATTTCTTAGTTCTGTTTGCATAAACTTTCCTAAATTATATTCATTTATAAATCTTGTAACTAAAGTAATATTATTTTTAGTACAATAGTCTTCAATTATTGGTTTTACTTCTTTTGAAATATATATGTATTTTTTAAATTTTCTTGGCTCTTCCATACTAATACCTCATTTAATCCTTAATAATAATTGTTTCGCCACTTTTAGTAGTAACAACTGTTTCGTCTTTATCATTTAATTCTTCATATAAATAATAATCTTCATCTGGCTCTTCTAATAAGCCTTTTAAATTCTCTTTCATTTTCTCTTCCCCAGTCAATTCTTTTTGATTTGTATTGTTAGTAGTATTTGTAATTTCTGTTCTAATATCTTGAGTGCTTATATTATTTTTGTTGTTTTTTGAGGTTCCTGTATTCAAAATTATTGCAACAACAATTACAAAAACTAAAACAAAACTTAATACAATTACTTGTTTCTTTAAATCTTCTTTATTATTCATTTTTAACTTTCCTCCTCACCAAACAAGTATAGATATGGGTTTACAGCACTACTACTTGTGTTATCATTTAGTCTTACTTCAAAATGAAGATGTGGTCCAGTAGAATTTCCTGTACTTCCCATTATTCCTAAAACTTGTCCGACCTTTACTTCACTACCTTCTGCTACTGCTATTGAACCATCTACCATATGTCCGTATAACGTGTAAAATCTTTTTCCTTCATCTGATAAATGTTGAATTACAACATAATTTCCATATCCAGTATTTCCTGCTTTTGCAACTACAACTATACCACTTGCAACAGCACATATTTTAGGGCTTGCTTTTGAAATACATACAATATCCATTCCCGTGTGTGCTCTACTTTGAGTAACTCCGATTTACTACAATTGTTCTATTTTTACTAAATCTTGATGTTACAACATCTTTTGATTTATCCCAAGTTTCAAAAGGCATTGGAAAAGTTGCATTTTGATATTTAACCAAACTTCCTTCATCAAATACTTCATTTACTGAAATTGTTACACTTGTACCAGATGAACTGGAGGATCTACCATTTCCACCCTTTTTTTGGCTTGAATTTGGAGTAGCTGGCGTAAATATACTTATTATTGCAACTACTGGTACTATAATAATTAAAAATATACCTATCACAATTCCAATTATTATAATTTTTGTTTTAAATGAGAAAATAGAAAATGCTGCTTTTCCTACATCTAAAACTTGATTTCTATTATCATCCGCCATCTTATAAACGCTTCCTTTCTAGGCTACATATTTAGTTTGAAAAGAATTAAATTTTAGCAAGGCAAACGAGCAAGAAAACCGAAAATGTACTTTGTATACATTGAAGATTTTCGATGTGAAGTTTAACACAGCTAAAATTGTAATTATTTTCAAACTACTTTCCACCACCTACTAAATATGGTTTTTCCCATTCTTCTCCTTTTACATTTATTAAACTATGACCTGGACCCACAAACATAAGACCACGACCTCTGTCTTTCTGTGAAAGTATTGTTTTTTCTTCATTATTTAGATTGTATATTCTTACTATCTCCTCTAAATCTTGTCCGTCTGTTCCAAAAAAGAACTTATATGTACTATTGTCTAATATTGCCTGTCCATATTGCTTAATTTCATCTCCGTAGAAAGTCTAAAATGTTTTGTGAAATTGTAATAAGTCCACATTGATATTTACGACAACGTTTACTAAAATTTCTCATAAATTCAATAGCTTGTGGCACTTTTTTATCAATCAATAAATAGGCTTCATCACACACTACATAACATTTTTCTTCTCTATTTCTAAAAGCCATATCTTCGCAATACCTTAACATATTTAAGTATTGGCAACTCTTTATATTGGCTGACGCCCCTTGCAAAGAATAAATATCCAAACATAGAAAATCACTTGTATCTTCTATTGTTGTATATCCATTAAATATTTCTGCATTATGACCTATTGCCAAACTTCTAACTATTGATTTAATTACTTCAATCTCGTCTTTATGCTTTGTATTTGGATTTTCTACTTTCTTTTCTAGCAAATAATATAAATCCTCCATTATTGGAAAATTCTCTTTTGGAATGTC
>JAGATI010000128.1 GCA_017621295.1 Clostridia bacterium
ATCTGCCAGCATATCAGGCTCTTCTATAACAGTCACTTCATCAAACACTTCAACTTCTGACGTTACCCAAACATTCACTTGGACTTCATCTAAGCTAAGCGGCTGCACAAAGACACTTAGTGTGACGGCGAAGGGTATTAAAGAAATCACATATCAATTATATAGTTATAATAATGATAATTTCATAGACGGTTTCAATATGGCAGCTGTAAGTATAGATATTAAAGTTCATCATGGTTATAATGAAGTTTCATCAGCAATGCTTAATCCAGGAACTGCATGTATAGTATTATGTGATCCAAACAATAAGTCATGTTCTGGTATGTTATCAACGGATGCGTTTATTGAAGATAACAATATCACTATGTGTGGTGTTGATTTAGAATATTCATCTATTATTCCAAGTCTTACTGCTGGAGGTAATGCATGTGGAAAAAATGCTGCAAGATTAGATGTTGTTTATGTAGATAATGATTATTTTAAAGATTTAGAATTTATTGATGAAAATGATGATGGTAATAATCCATCATTTGACATGAATATTGAATTTAATGAAACAAATGGTAATAATGGTGTTATTGAACAAGGAATATATATAATGATGAAAATTAAAAATACTTATACTGTAGAATATGATTCATCTATAGAGGTAGTATATAATAAAACACATGGTGTTATTAATGTGGTTACATCTGCAGTATTTGTATATTATGGAAATACACATAAAAATGCAGAAGAATTTAATTTAAATTTAAAATCAGCAACCACCATAGATATGACATGTAATAATATAAATTTAAATAATGTTTTGCATAATGATAATGATGTTGCTTTTATTACTGGAGATGGATATGGTAGAATGGTGCCATTGACAACCTCTAATTGGCCAGATATCAAAGATTGTTCAGGTAATGCTATAGGATTTTTAACATATGAAGTAACAATTGTAAATGAGATAATAGATACTATAACTATACAAGTCAATATGCAACAAGAGTAATTTATAATTATAAATAAAAATTTTATATGTTAACTACTAATACCAATACTTACATTACCATTACATGTTGCGTTAATACTTACATATCCAGTACCTGATTGTGTTGAAAAACATGATCCAGTAATTGATATTCTGTGATGCCCATCACTATCTGCTTGTGCACCACCAGATAATATAACATCACAATCTTCTGGTCCTTCAAAAGAACATTCTTGTATATCACCAGCTAATGGAGGGCCAAGTACACTAACTGAACATGAATAATTATTACCATTAGGTGTATTGGATAATGATATTTCAAATGAACCCCAAATATCTGAATCTGAAAATGAATTATTTACATTAACCAATAATTTATAAGTTATAAATAAAATTGCTTTACCCTTCGCCGTCACACTAAGTGTCTTTGTGCAGCCGCTTAGCTTAGATGAAGTCCAAGTGAATGTTTGGGTAAACTAAAGTTTTGTAATGTTATATCAAATCTTTATTTTTACTTAATACATAATATTGTTCATTATTCATGTCAAAAAGACTATATTATTCTGACAACAACACACACACTCATACTATAACTGTAGGAACATCTGCATTACCAATAATTTGTGGGGCTAAAGGATCACAATATGGAGATTGTGTTGACAATACTACTATAGATACAAGTTCTCTAATATCTTCTGTTATTGATAGTTCTGTTGAGAACAATATCATAACTCTTAAAGGTAAGGTGTTGACATCTGATGCTACTGGTGGATTCTTCAAAGTTACTAGTCATGGTAAGACTATGACAATAAACGTAAATGTATCTGGATCTGCTAAGGAGAATTATGTAGAAGCATCATCAGGTATTGCTAATGCAGAATTGACAGTATGTGATTTTGACAATGACTATGTAATAACAGGACAATTTCTATATTATGAGGGAAAAGATGCTTCAGGTAATTGGATTAAAGCTGTAGCATCAAATGCAATACTTACAACAAATAAGCTTACATATGGAACAACAACCATACAAGGTACACAAAGTAATGATATTGTGACATATATCATACCTAAAGATGACATTATAAAGAATAATAAGATAGAAGCAACGATTACATTAGGAGTTACAGATGATGCTGGTAAAGAAAACACATCAACTACTAATGTTACAATAAACAGATGTAGATGTCAACAAGAATATGAATATTTTTGTACAATTAAATATAATGACAATAGTTTAGTATCTTCAACAACTAATATAAAATCTGCATTTTCTTGGGGATATATAAATAATGATCATACTCCACTTGGTTATGTTACACTTGAAAATATAGATACAAATGTTAAATCGGATGTTAATTCTGCATTATGCTATAAGCTAATAATGATTAATATACCTAATGTTAAAGATGCATATGTACATATTGGATTTGAAAATTTTACAATCAAATCAAATAAACCAATAAAATCAGCTAAAATAACATGTAAAATTTCATATAGTATAGGATCTGAATGGACAACAATAGTAGAATCAGATAATATTGATTGTAGTATAGTTAATGACAAAAAGGATATAAAAGTAAATGGTTATGATATTTATTATGACGAACTTGCTAAATTATTTACTGGAGGAGAAAAAATAAAAATATACTTAAATATAAATGTAGAAATTATTCCTGACAACAATATTACATTGAATGTAATAAACAATACTTTAGTTAATGTTTTTGTTCAACCATTTGTAAGACCTGCTGGATATGGTGTTGCATCCAAAAAACAATTAAGTGAATGTAATTCCGATGGTGTTAGTTTTGATGTAGATAAATTATCTAATAGTCTATATTATACTTTACTTATAGATCCAATATCTACAGAAATTGCAATAAAACATATACCTTCATCTCTAACTGATTCAGGAACATTCAACATAGAATATGTTAATGATCCATCATTTACAGGTTCATTTGGTGGAAATACTAATGAATATTCAATATGGTGGTATACATCAACTGATTTTAATAATAGTAGTATAGTTACAAAAACACATGAAGGCTATATTGCAACATATTCATTAAAATATGAAAACATACCTTGTAATAAACAATATAAATATGAATTCTCATTAAACATACCAGCAACTGGATATAAATGCATTGATGCTTTAGAAGTTACTAATATAGTAATAGACAATGGTGAATGGTCTGGATATATTACAGGTTCAGGTGAAAAAAAATTAAAAATATCATTCACACTTAAACAACAAGCAAATAATTGTATTTCAGTTACAGGACTTGAGATTAATAGATCATTCTCAAATGCATTAATATGTGAAGTCTATGATGAAAACAATACAAGAATATATAGAGTAACAGATAAGAAATCAGGATTTTATGTAAGAAAATCCAAATAAAATAAGTAGAAAGGAATTTTAAAAAATTCCTTTCTACAAATACAAAAATTTAAATTACTTCTAATACATTTATCTTTTTGTTGTTTGTCCAATTTGCATATGAATTAGTTATAGTTATGTTGTCGTAATATTCATATAAATTTTTTATTCCATCTGGATTTACTGCATGTGTAAGTAATATTTGTAGTTTACATGTTGGATTTAATGTTCTAATATACTTAGCTATACCGACAAATGTACCCCCACCATCACATAAGTCATCTATAACTGTTATGTCTGATACTATCTTAATCCAACTGTCTGATATCTCTTTCTTCTTTGGTTCTAATGACAATATCTTACCTGTCTCAATGTCTCTTTTCTTATCAAATAATATTATTCTATTATTATCAACATTCATATTTGTATATCTTTCTTTTGCCCCAGCATCTGGAAATATTACAACATGATTAGTATTTGACAACACATCATTTACAGCGTTATTTTGAATTTCAGTCATTGGATTAATCATTGTCAATCCACCTAATTCTGTTATAGTTCTATTTGAATGTGGCTCAAGAACATATACATTGTGTGCCTCACATAACTTAATCATATCTGCAACAACCTTAAGTGAAAATGGTCTATTCCAACTCATTACTCTATCCATTCTCATGGACATAAGATATGTTATCATTATATTATATTCTATTCCATGACGTTTCAATATATCACATACTTGCATAAGTATGAACAACTTTTCTGCACTTGTTATCCTTACATATATATCTATATAATCAATCTTATGATCAATCTCATCATCTATCTCAATACTTACCTCTCCATCAGGAAAGTTTATAATATGCCATTTTATGTCAGACTTATTTATATTTTCCAAATTTAACTTCTTCATGCTTGATATTGATATTTATTTACTATTGATTCTATATTTGATGGATGTACTGCATTTATACCCAACTTACGACATTTATCTAATGTTAGATGATAGTCATCTATAAGTGTAATATCATTAATTTTCCATTTCTTAAGTGCAGCATAATTCTTTATGAAAACCGCTTTATAATCTTTATTTCCACAAAACAATATGTGATCTTCTAATATCTCAGGAAAATTGTCCTTTAGCCATGTTTTCTTTTCTTCCCATACTACACTATTTGCTACTGCGGTGCATATATATACATCATTCATATCAAAATGTTCTTTGACCCAGTCAATAATATGCTTTACTGGTGGAAGATGTAAGAAAAGTTCTGAACAACAAAAATCCTTGTTTCCATCTATGTCATATTTTGACTTTCCATATGCGGCTATAACACCATCCATATCAAGCAGAAGATGTTTTGATGTAAAATAATTTATCCGGATGAATTCATTGACAATTGACTTATAATTGTTTAAGCATTTTACTAACTTAAGATTTTTGTCATATATTGCTTCTACTGGCACTTTACGTTCTCTCTTGCTTATTCTATCTAAACATACCTCTATAGGTGTGTCAAAAAATAAGCACACAATATTTGTATCAGGAGAATTCTTAATAAAGAAGTCAATAATTGCAAGATTGTAATGATTGTTTATTCCACCACCATCAAGAATTATCCTACCATCAAAATTTTTACAATTTGTAACAATATTATATATATGTTGTCTAGCTGCCTTTACTGATTCTTCATGTACAAATTCTGGATGCTCCGGGTAATATCCACCAAGATATTCTTTTATCTCATCTGCAGATATGATTACATTTCCTGATTGAACATACATATTTATATATTCATCTATACTTCTTTCTACTGCATATGCTTTACTGCATACATGAATGACATCCTCATAATTACTTTCTATATATGTGGACTTCCCACAACCGGGAAGTCCAACACAAAATACAAATTCTCTAACCATAATTCTATGCAAACATTTTCTTTAGACTGTACTTTCTATTATTCCTTATCTCAACCAATGATGTCTCTCTAGATAGCTTACCATTGATGAATACTTGTTGTAAACAATTTTGTTCAGAACTTTCAACTTCTGGACTTACTTGATCTGTAACTTCATATTCACCTTTTTCATTTTGAATTACTATAAGCAATCCACGATGAGACTTCTTCGGCATACCAACAACAGTCTTAGGATCTTTAAATATCTCCTTAGCAATATCATTTACTACGCAATATGTAGCTTTCATAGCAAAACCAAGCGAATCTCTAGTACGGTTTTGATAAGTAAATGAACCTATACCAAGTACAAGATTTGTAGCAGCAAATCCTTTAGCTTCAAGTTGTCTATATATTTCCTTTTGACGTTTGATAGTTATGGAATCTCCATATAAGATACCAATTGCTGAATCTAATACTTTATATCCCATTTTATTTATGGTTCCACCAAAAGTATTCCATAAGAATTCATATGATCCCATACGAACAATAGGATCGTCTGAATCAGGATCTCCACATATAATCTTTACTGGATCTCCACTGTCTGGACGTACAACAACTCTACTGACACCATCTGCATTTCTATCTATAATTTGTCTCTTATACTTAGGCATAATTTTAGATATAAAATGCCAATAGTCATATCCATCTGCTACTATAGATATGAATCCTGTCTTAAATTTGTCAAGAATGCTTAAGAAATAACGTTCATCATCAGGTACACCATTTTCATCAGTTGCATTTGAACATTCAATAGAATGCTCTGTTGCAGGTACTGTTCCTGCAATTGTTTCATATTTACTGTTTGCATAATAGTAATATTCCAAGGCCTTTACTGCTGGTACAGTTTCAGAACCACTGAATGATGTAAGATGTGCCATACCTGACAATATAGCTGCATCAACTCCTGGCATACCTCGCATAGAAAAGTCATGACATAGAAAATCAAGATTTGACATATCCATAGGATTATAGAATCCTGTCTTTACTGCATGTCGAACAAGTTCTCTCTTAAATACATCAGCCGTGGTTGCTGATGTCATAGGCATCCATAGTTCTGTAGACAATAATGTTTCAAGATAGTTTGTCAACCATGCAAAATCTGGATGTGTATTAGTAATTGTCAATACAGGACATCCAATAGGACAATATGTACCCTCAGGAAGTGCCTTTATCTCTATAGGAAGATAACCAAGGTCATACAATCCAAGAATATGTTCAATACCAATTTTCTTACGGACATTTTCTCCTAAGAAAGAATCAAGAAATTCTTTATATGTAAGCTCAATCCATGTTCTATCTTGTTTGAAGAACTGTTCATTAAAAGCTTCTATAAGATATTTCTTAATGAAGTATTGAATTCCAAATACCACAACTCCCTTATCAGCCTCAGGAAAATATTTGTTTGCCCGAGGTGTAAAGTTTGAATATAGTTTTGTCATACCATCTGGGTACATAATATGATGGCCAAGTTTGTAACCATCTGTCAACAACATAGCATTCATAAGTACTTGTTGAGTGCTAAATGTCTTTGAATTTTTAATGTTTGTCATCTTAAATTCTGTTTATATATATTTATTTGTTAAACATTTATATATAATTAAATATAGTTTGTGTAATTCATAGTTTCAATTTAAACATATCCTATTATTGTATATGAAAATGTCTTATAGTTCATCTTATACATAATTGTTTTTATAACTATTATATGAATATTATTTTTATATCCAACATAATGAAGGGGTATGTTCAAATAAGGTTTTGTATTTTTGTTTATAAGTACTACTTCTTTATTTTCACTAAAATTATTATCTTCAATTGCTTTTAATATTTTTCTCTCAAAACCTTTAATTGTTTTAGCGATAATATTTCTATCAATATTTCTATCAAATTTTCTATCTATAAAATGATCTCCACCATAAACCTTTATATTTGAAGAATTATATATTGGTTGTTTTTCTTCATTTATTTGTTGATCTATATAATCTTTTAAGTTTATCATAAATAATTATATTGCTTGTTGTCTTTATTATAGTGATTAAAAAATATATTTGTTATTAATACATCATCTTGATTTATATGTCGCTTATTATATATATCTAAAAACTTATTATAATATTCTTTATTTAATGTAAATATTCTTTCATTTTGTTCACATATAAGTGCAAGTTTTTTTATCCATTTATTATTTTTTTGTTTTGTGTCAATATATATTGCTCCATCTGTTGGGTATCTATTTCCCTCAATATATATGTCAAATCCAGGAAAAAATTGAAGATCATTATATTTTATATTGTGCTTATTTAGATAATGCCTCAACCAATTTCTTATCTTATTTATATTTAATCTAAATAAGCAATTAGTATACTTATGTATATTTATGTGCTTATAATTAAATTCACTTTTGTATGACTTTTTTCTATGCATATTTATTTTAATTTTATATATTTATAAACTATATCTAATGATGAATCAACTAACTTAGTATATTCATTTGATGTCTTTTCATCTATATCACAATCTAAAAATGCATCATATATTAAGCTTTCATTATATCCATATAGTTTTGAATATTCCTTAAAGCACTTCTTTATATTTTCATCATTATTAATCAAATCCATTAAAAATGACAAACATACCAATTTTTTATTGTCATCATTCATCTATAATTTCTACTTCTATAAATTTTGAAAATAGATTTCCAAATTTCTTTTCCGATAACGTCAATACAAATTCATCATTTATATATACATCTACTATTTCTTTATTGTAACCAAAATTAGTAAATGACAAGTCAGCATTTGGTATGTTTGTCAAAATGTTTATCTTACCTTGTATAATGTCACCAACTTTCAAATTATCTATTACATTTGGCTTATTTATTATCTTTATTATCCTCAATTTCTTTGTTGACATTTCTATTTGATTATTATGAGGAGTTGTAATTTTGTCTTTAGATTCATCCCATTTCTTTTCTTGTGTTTTTCTTATATACTCTTTAAGCTCATTTGATGATCCAAATACATCAAGTTCTTTCTTATGCATTTCATCAACATTTGGAAGCATTAAATATACATAGTTATCATCATAATCTTTAAACATCCAATAGTTTTCTACTACAATTGTTAAACTCCATTCTTTTGTTGCTGCTAAGTAATGATATGGTTCAGTGTTGATATAGCTTCCATATTCTACTTCTATAACTGCACATTCTCCCGAATTATTGTATTTGCATTTATTGTCTATATATAACTTATCAACATTTTTATAATCAGATTTCTTCATTTTCCATCCTCTTATTTTATCAACACTATCTACATATGTCAATGTTGTTTCTATCAAATCTTCATTATCTAACAAATAAGTATATGGTATGTTTGTTGTGGACTTAGCAAAATTATTTGTTATTTTGTTTGAACACTTATATTTTAGCTTATATCTTTTCATAATGACTATTTGTTATTTAGATATCTATTTAACTTATCAATTATTATGTTATATTCTACTTTATTTATTATTTCTAGTCCAAATATTGAATCAAAATATATTAATGCTAATTGTGAGTCATTTTCTTTAGTTCCTCTAATATATGCCTCATTTGAATTTATAGCAAACCTTATGTTGTCTAAGTTTATTATTCTACATTCTGATATGTACATATATGTATCAGGTTCTACATATATAATATTATCATTATTTCCAAACAATTCTTTATTATGTAATATTGTCAATCCCAATAACAAATAGTCTACTCTGTCTTTAAAGTCATGAACATATCTTCCATTTATGTTATTTGATTCATCTTCCTTTATTATAATGTAGTCTTTTGTAATATTTATACAACATAAAGTATCAATGCTAAATCTCAATATTGACTTCTCATCTTTATTGTTTATATATGAAAACTCATATACTCCATTTTCTAAAACTTTAATTCTATCTGCTATCATAATTATTTAATTTTTAATTGTTATTATGAATATAGTTTTCAAATGCATAAATTTCAACATATATTTAGTTATTATTATTTTTAAATAACAAATACACATACCAAAAACATAAATATGAGTTTAAAATTACTGAAAGACCTGAACTTTGCTGAAAAGTTGAACTCAACTGAAGCAGTAACAGAAGCAGGTAAGGAATGTCTCAAGAGCTATAGGGGCTATATGTATACAAATGCACCAACTTGTGGCATAGTAAATGGCTTTATTCAGGAGGCTCGTCGTTTCAGCTTTGATACAGGTATGATGTCAATTTTAGAATCTGTATTAAGCTTTGTAAATGAAAACAAAATTTCTTGGAAGCTTGCTTCTGCATGTGAATCTGTTCAAAACAACAATTCAACATACGGATATATTGCTAAGCTTGGTGTAGATCAAGTTCAAAAACTTCTTGAAATGAATGAATCAGAAGTTGTATCTTACATTAAGTCAGGAGCTCTCAAGAATGTTCAATATATTCCTGAATTTCGTTCTGTATGCAAAGATGTATATAAGACTACTATAAATGAAGTTCATTCTAATACATTTGCTGCATCTTCTCCAATATCATTTGTTAAAATTGAGGAATCAAACCAGTACTTTAAGATTTACGATAAGACATTTAAGATTAATGAGAGTGGTGTAAGTGTAGAGAATGACATGCATGATGCTAATTTTGATTATATAAACAGCCTACTTCAGTCTTTCCGTATGGTTGGTGAAAGTCTTGTATATGAATATAAAGCTAACTATGCAGCAGATACATGCAAATATACTATAGATGAAAGTGAGATTAAGTTTGAAAAAGGATCATCTATAAATGAGACTTTTAAGAATTCAGCTGACTTTAAAGTATATTGTGACAATCTTTCACATATGATGCCTATGAATGAGCGTATGCAATTCATGAACATATCTAATGCAGTTGCTGTTGTATATGAGAATGCTAATGCAATTGTACGTGTTGAAGAGGCTAAAGTAGTTACTTGTTCAGATGGCACAGTATATGCTATAGTAGAAGGAAAGAATAATGTCAACATGACAGTATTCCGTTCTCAACAATATGGTATGTCTTCTAAGAACTATGACTTTATGATTGAAGCTCTTAAAGATGCAGAAAAGATTTCTAATGTAGATCTAAAAGCTCTATATGAGAGCAGAATTGTAGAAGACTGCAAGCGTCAAAAGCCAGAAGACATTAAGAATATTGAGGAAGAACTTAAAGCTACACAAGATGCTATGGATGAAATTCGTCGTAAGAAGATAGAGCAACTTGCCGAATCATTTAAGAATGATGCATCTAAGATAGCTATCCTCAACAGTCTAGCAAGAGAGCTAGCTTTACTTGAAAGCAAATAATTTTCAAATATATTTTAAGTTGTTGTGAAACAACTCTTTATTACAATCTATTAATATAAATTTTCATAATTTTTAATTATAAACTTTCTTTCATAAATCTTTAAATAATTAATTCTATTATTCATGGTTCAAACTGTCTGTGAAGATGGTTTGAACTATTTTTATGAACTTTATTTTTAAATATATACAGACAAGTTACTATATTCTATATATAATATGATAAGACAAACAATAAATATCAACAACCATATGTTCATATGTGATTTGTATAAAGCTGTAGATGACTTACATAGCTCTATACAAAGAGAATTTGTTATGCTTAGAAGATATGATATTGCTGATGACATTGTATATGACACTGACATATATTTTGTAGAGAAGTCTATAATAAATGAAGTAGTAGCTGATCTTAAAGACAATACTAAGATAGTATATCCAATTCCTGGATCAAAAGGTACTGGATTTAATGCTAATTATGAAGAATACAATTCTGACTTTTCAGAATATACATTTTGTAAAAATGGTGCAGATCTTCATAAGATATATAGGAAGTCAGAAAAGAAAGATGACAAAGATGTCATAGAATATGTAGAGGCAAAGATTCTATGTGATAAAGTAAGAATATATCATCCACAGACAAAAGTCAATCTTAATTATGTCATATATATGGACAACTATATAAATGACATACATTTTCATTACTATTGTCAACGTATAGACAATCTTGAATGCTTGTCAGAAACAGAATTTAGATATGGAACAAACATATATTCTGAATTTGTTGAATTCTACATACCCAATATAGAAGATGTCATATCAAAAGAGACATTCTTTAAAGAAGATATGAACAGCATATCTATAAATGATTCTAAAGATGTAGATGACTATAAAGACTTAATATCTGAAATAAATGTCACACATGATGCTATAGTAGCATATGAATCATTTAAGCCGGTTGAAGATACAAATCCTGTTGAATATTATGATGACATATATGGAGTAACTTGGCATTTAGTGGTACCTGATCAATCTGAAGATGACAAAAAGTTCAATATAGTCCACCCAAGCTATTATCATGCTGTAGTTAGATGTAAGAAGTTTGAAGAGCTTAAGAATACAGATGAAGACTATAAAGATGTAGATACCGGATATGAACATATAATAACTGACTTATATTATGAAAATCTTCCAGATAAGACAAATTGGGAACCAGTATATAAAGTAGTCATAATCACTTCTACTAAAGCTACTATATTAGAATCTGACAATACAACAAAGTCATATCCTAACATATCAAGCTATCATGAGGTAGATATAGAAGAAAATAGAGATACTGTATTAGCATCAACACATCTATTTACAATACCATTTTTAGTTAAGAATGATTCTATTGAAAACACACATGAAAAGATATATCTTCCAGAAGTTAAGAAGACTATAGAGAACAACTATCTTACTTATCCTATATGTCTTACAATATTTCCATATTCAGAAATAGACAGCAATGGAAAGTACTTATTAGATGAAAGCTATTCTGCTAATTCTGATGTATTTATGGAAGAACTTAGATTTACATTGTCATCTAAGCTAAATTTTAGTAATGACATCATAAGTATAGTCAATGTTTTCAACTATCCAAATAAGAATATGTATAAGACTTTTAAGTCAGCATATGAACATTACAACAATGTGTCATTTTCAGAATATGAAGGCATAATAGATGTAAATGAAGATGATGAAGAGATAGAAGTAAAGCAATGTGCATTCCATATAGAAATAGCATCTGATCCATTGTTTAAGCAAATAGTATATTCTACATATTTTGAAGGTAATGAAGCTGATGACTTTGCATTTTATCTAAATGACATATTTGATTCATGGTCTAACTTACCTGAATTGCTCATATGTAGAGTAAAGTTTGTAGACAAATATCTTGGTACAGTCATTCCAGGAAATAATGTCATAATAACTAAAGAATGGTATAAGTATTGTGTAAACAATATAGGTCACCCAAGAATGCATCAATTAGTACATAGACAACTTATGTATGACAAAATAGGCAAAATAGAAAGAGATAATGATATGAATCTTAAAGAGATAAACTTCATAGATAAGATAAATTGCATAGTGACAAAGACTGGAGATACACAAACTATATATAATGTCAACAATAAGCCAAAAATAGTATATAAGCCAATATTCTATAGAGTACAGGATTTACAGAACATATATCTTCATTCTGGTATGGTACAAAATATAGGAGTAAATCTTGCCGACTATATGACAAAAGTTGAGACATTTAAGATAGTCATAGACAACAATACTTTTGTTGAGACTGCAAGGAATGACATATTCACTATATTTAGAATAGATACTACAGTATTTTCATCTACTAGTGGAACATACCATATATTGAATGAAGAAGATGAATATATATCTTCCGGAAATTGGACAATATCAGATTAACAATATATATGTTAGATTTAGCAATAGACAATAGACTGTTTGTTACGTCAACAATGCAAGAGGCTATACAAGAACTTGATTTGTTGTTCAGTACAGAACCAGGAGAGATGATAGGGGATGTCAATTATGGGGCGAATTGGGAGCAATTTCTACATACTCTCACACCAATGGAATCAGAATTGAAGAGATATATAAACATCTTGCTTGCTGACACATATTACTGCATAAGAATGCAACATAATATAGAAGTAAAATACATTCCTGGAGAAGTTACATGTAGTTATTTGATATCTATAACATTAACAGATCCAAGCCAACCTCAAAATTCTCCAGAATTCAGACAAAATAAGATATATGAGATTAAATGAATCTATTTAAGATAATGCAGACAAGCTTTGACAGCTTTGATACAACAGTAAGGACATATCTGTCAAAGACACTTAATGGACTTGGAATTGAATATACACACTCCCAGATATTTGGTGTCATATTCAATGCTATAAAGGGCATAATGCAAAACGCTATGTTCTATATAGAAGATGCATTAACTGAACAAAACATATATACAGCAACTCGTAAGAAGTCAATATATTCACTTGCTAGAATATCTGGATATGAACCTTACTACGGTAGTGCCGCAGTAGGCACTATACTTGGCACTGTAGTAATAAACAATGGACTTGACAATCCATCAACAAAGATATATGTAAAGAATAAGTCAAAAGTAGTAAACAAGGAAACTGGCCTTACATATAGTATAATGCTTCCTACAGACTACTATATATTTGACATATCTAAGCCATTAGTACAACATGAGTTTAAGATTGTAGAAGGAAACTGGAACTATGCAACATTCACATCAAAAGGAGAATCATTAGAGGTATTTAATGTTGCTATTAGAGGAGAATTTGATAAAGAATATATAGATGTATATGTAGATGGTATAAAGTACAATCAGGCTGCCTGTCTTTATGATATGACAGAAAATTCATTGGAATATGTTGTCAATATAGGATTTGATTCAAACATAGAGATAATGTTTGGCAACGGTGTATATGGTAAGATGTTAAATGAAGGACAAAACATACTTGTAAATTTTTTAGTACATCATGGTTCACTTGGTAATGTTCCAGTTGAAAATATGTCTGCAAAGTTTGAATTTAATGAAAACTGTATAGATGGCTTTGGTACAGGGGTTGATGGAAACAAATATATAAGATTTACTAACAACAATCCTGTATCTGGTGGAAATGATGCTGATTCTATAGAAAATGTACGTTCTATGATAGGATATAATTCACGGTCTTTAGTATATGCAACAGAGGACAACTTTAAGTTATTGCTTAGAAGATTTTCTTTCATAGGACAATCATCAGTATGGTCAGAACAAAATTCACTTACAGTAACAATATCTTGTCTATCTAATAAGAAAAACAGCATATCATCTCCAGAACAATACTTTGAACTCAATGAAAAGTCATTGTTGCTTACAGAATATCAAAAGCAAATGGTTATAAC
>JAGATI010000129.1 GCA_017621295.1 Clostridia bacterium
GTAATACTTCTTGTAACTGTTCTACTGTTTTAAATTTATAATTAGATAAATTAGTAGCCACATATCCGTTTTCTTCTAGTGTTTCTGTATCATCTTCATCTTCTCCAAATATAATATCTTTTCCTTCTGAAAGTCCTTTTTTCAATTCTTCTATATGATAAAAAGATATATCATCTGGAAATTGAGTTTCTCCCCACTCTCCTAAATCATTACAGCACCAATACCAAAAGTCATTTAATGACCCATACCAATTTATTTTTTTAAATGTTTTACCATTTAAATCTGTATAATCAAATTCTTTTGTCATCATCTACTATCTCCTTACTTTTATTTTTTAGTCCAGTTGTAAATGGAATACCACTTACAACTAGACCATTTTTTAATTTATGTAGTTTTTAGATTTCCTCTATATCTGGGAAATCATTTTCTATCTCATCTATGTAAGATAGATTATTTGTTTTTACAACAGTTGATTCTTCATTATTTGTTTCAACATTGTTTGTTACTACTTCTTTATTTGCCTTATTTCTTGAAGGCATATTATTTAGTAAACTAACAATTGTATTCATTTTTTGTTCATTATTCATATTTTCAATCTTTTGTACTACTTTATAATAGTATCCAGTATTTCCAAGAGGTTGTATTGTTTCATCTTCTCTGAATACTCTTGTTTCTTCAATGTTAGATAGATTTATAAATAATGAAACTTTTACAAATTTATTTAAGTCGGGGTTAGATTCTGCTAGTTCTTCTATACTTGTGTATATTGGAGTTATTCCCCTACAATATAGTTGATATTCCCCTCCATATTTTGTAACATATCCAATTATAGATACTATTGTCTCCTCTTTTATATTTTTGTCATCTAAGTAAGCATGTGTAGTTGCTCTTTCTCCATTTTTAAATACTAGTGTCAACTTCCACATATCTTCTTTCTTTTCACTTGGTTCTATTTTTTCAATAAAACCAGTAAATTCTTCAAGTTGATGATAATTTTTTTTGTATGAGTCCTTAGATAATAAAATTGTCTCCATTCTTTCTTTAAGTGTTTTTTCGGATAACACTTTGAAACCACTAATTTGTTTATTGAATGACATAACTAATGTCCCCTTTCTATTAATATAAATTTTTCCACCTTTTTTCTCGAATTTGTGTTATAATAAAGTAGTAATTTAATTTATGTTCTGTCAAAATCTAAATTAAATCTCGATAAAGTAAGGTGGATAGGAACTTTCTACTTTACTTTTTTAATTGTCAATGTTCTAGGAAATTTTATAGTCCTTTTCCATATGCTAAATCTCTTCCTTCTTTTTGTCTTTTTTCTATTACCTGCATATCTTCGTAATACATATACATAATTTCTAATTCGTATATTGCAGCATTTTTACCTTTTTTCATCTTATCTAGGGTGTCAAAAATCAATCTGTTTTCTCTATTCTTTTTTACCGTTGCTAAATTCTTTTCTGCTGATGACACTAATTTTTTTGTAATTTTTTCTATATCTTTTGTTGCTTTTTTTATAGTGCTATCTAATTCTTTTAGTAATTCTTGCTCGTTAGTCATTTTTCTCACCTCCAATCAATTCAAAATTTTGAATATGGAGTTTTTTGGATTTAAAGCACAAAAAAGAGTGCCAAAAAATCAATCGAAATAGTTATACTATTTCAACTCATTTCTTAACACTCTTATATCTTGCTCCCAGTATACTACGTTTAAAATACACCATTGGAATATAAGTACGCTATGGGTAATTAGCCCCACTAGTTTAAGATTTTCATATTCAACTGTCTAATATTATACACCCTATTAAAAACTATGTCAATACTTTTTTAAAAAATTTTTTTATTTTTTTTTGAGGTTAATTTTTTCCCATATCATAAATTTTTATTCTTACTTTTACTTGTTCCATTAATTCCTCTATTGTAGAAATATTTATTGTAACTACTTGATTTAATATATATCCTTCAATATTTCCTAAATCTTTAAATAATTTGTATACCTTTTCTAAATGTATGTAACATTTACCATATTTTTCATAATTATATTTATTAGGTAGTTCTCCAATATTTTTCTTTTCGTTTTCAGAATTATTTTCTTCAAGTATTTTAGAAATTTCCTCAATTATATTATTTAGTATTTCTACTTTTTCTTTTACTGCTTCTTCTGTTACTTTTTCTTCAATATCCTTTTTTGATATTTGTAAACGATTTCTCATTTCAGTTATTACTGGTAATATGTTTGTTCTATCATCAATTTTTCCCATTTTTCTACAACTCCTTTAACTTTTGATATTATATCACTTATTTCATCAAATGTCGAGAGTTTAGACTTTTTTAATTTTATTTTTTATTAATATGTATATTACTTTTAAATATATTTTTATTATTATTTATCTCTTTTAGTTACTCGTATTTACATTTAAGTTATTTTCATAAAAATTTTTTTTAAAACCTTAGATACCCCAAAACACTTTTAAATTTTTTTCTTTCTCCAAACTTAACCACAATGCCCCTTAATACCATCAGTTCAATTTCAACTCAACCACAATGTCATCAGTTCACTTTCAACTTGTCTTTCAACTCAACCTTCAATTCCATCAGTTGCCCATCTAACTGAAAAGCCAACTCAAATTTCAACTATTCCATCAGTTACCCATCTAACTGAAAAGCCAACTCAAATTTCAACTATTCCATCAGTTGCCCATCTAACTACAAAACCAACTCAACCTATAATACAATATCAATACCATCTATACCCACTATACCATCATATCCCATTATCTTAACCTACTGTTCCATCAATTCCCCTCTATACTGTCAACTCAACTTTCATTTCAAAATCAACTCCATTTCAACTTGACCATCTTATCCCTTATCTTAACCTACTGTTCCATCAGTTCAACCTCTAACTAAAAAATCAACTGTATTTTCAACTTAAATTTTAACTCCAATTCTAACTACAAAAACAAATACATATATAATAAGAAGGAAATATCACATAAAAACCATATAACCATTATATATCTAGTCATAACCACGATTAACTACAATTTAATTTCTATTAAAGTTCATATAAAACCATATACCACCAAAAAAAAATTAATCTAGTAACACAAGTAACAAATCAACTCAACCATCAATACCAGTTCTAACAGTATTCAAGAAACTATAATTTATGGAACACCTCAAAACTATATCAAATTTGTATTCAATAACCTATCTATACCACTTTTTAAACATATTCAAAAAATAAAAAACTTTTTTGAACAAACCGTTATTTACATTTACCACAAAACCATATAATATAAATAAAAAAAGGAGATAATCAGTTATGGAAAAATCAGAAATACCAACAGTTACAACAAATACAGAAAACAAAATAAATTATTATGGATATTGTAGAGTATCTACTACCCATCAGAAAGAAGATAGACAAGTTGAATCAATGATTAATTACGGAATACCACAAGAAAATATTTTTATAGATAAGAAAAGTGGAAAAGACTTTAATCGTGAAGAATACCAACTACTTAAACGAATTTTAAAAAGAACTACAAACAATGTACTTGTTATCAAATCTATTGACAGACTTGGAAGGAACTATACACAAATACAAAACGAATGGAGAGAATTAACCCAAGACTTACAGACAGATATAGTTGTATTAGATATGCCAATACTAGATACAAGACAATACAAAGATTTACTAGGGAACTTCATTTCTGACCTAGTCCTACAAGTTCTATCTTTTGTATCTGAAAACGAAAGAAAAAATATCTTATCAAGACAGAAAGAAGGAATTGAGATAGCCAAGTCCAAAGGAACTAAATTCGGAAGACCAACTATTCCAATTCCAACTAATTTTGAAACAGAATATAAAAAGTGGAAAAACAACGAACAGACAGCCAAAACTACAATGGAAAATCTTAATTTAAAAAGAACTAAATTTTATAATTTTGTCAGTATCTATGAAAATAAAATATAATAAAACCATATCCACAATATATCTAGTCATAACTACGATTATCTACGATTAATCTTTTATAATAATTAATATAAAACCATATACCACAAAAAATAGATTAATCTGATAACAACAAAAACACTTTCCTTCTAACCTTTTTTTAAACCTTAATTTATCTATATTTCTATAAACTAATATTATAAATTTTAAATATTGGAGGAATCAATAATGGTACAACTTTTTGAAGAAGAACTACAACTAAAAAATAAATGTCTATCTGAAAAAGATTATTTATCTATGTTGGAAAATATGAAAGAAGAAATAGAAAGTCTAATTAATTCTTTGAAAACGAAATAAAAAATTTAAATACTTTTTAAAAAAATTAATATTAAATAACAATTTTCCTAAAAAAACATAAACTTTTTCTATAAACTAATTATAGATAATTCTCTATAATAATCATTAAATAATACTAGGAGATAACCTAACAACTCCTAGTATTATTTCTGTTTAAACTATTTTACCTTTTTAGCCACTACAACAAATCTTCCATCTTCTTGACTATATTCACAAGTAGACAAAGTTAAAAGTTGATCTCCATAGTTAGCCGTTACACCAGTATCATATATACTTGAATTTTTACAATTTTCTACAAAATCGTTATAGTCTGTTTCATTTTCTGAATTAACAAAATAATAATATCTAAAAACATTTTGTTCATTTTTATAATATACCCTAGAATAAAAAACTGACATTACCTCATATGTACTATCTTCATTTAAAGTAGTAAATCGTATCGTTTTATGATTATTATAAAAATCTTCTTCCTTATAATTCATCAAATCTTGGAACATAGTTCCATTTTTATTATTATGACCATACAATAATAAATTACTACTAGGAATATCCCAATTATAACTTTTGTCTAAAAATATTGAGCCATCTTTTGAACTTTCTTTTTTATAATTATGTTTCATATAAAAGTCATTATCAGTTGTCTGTAATACTGGATAATCTATATTTGTATCGTTAATTTGTATCCAACCTACAATATCTTCATTTTCCTTTTTCAATTCTTCCAGTTGTAGTATTCTCTCTGTTTTCTGTTCTGTAATTTCTGTTTTATCAATTACAACATTATTAAGTATGTCCGTATTATCCTTTTTATTCTTATTACTACTATAAAAATAATGAACAATATAACCTATACCCAAAACAAAAACTACAATGAACAATAATAAAATAATTCTTTTAAATTTATTATTAATCTTCTTACTGTGTCTTGATTTCTGTTTCATTTATCAAACCTCACTTATAAAAATAGGGGTAGTATTTTAGTTCCTACCCCATACATTATATCAAATTATTTTAATCTTTTCTTTAATTCAACTATTCCTACTAATGATACAAGTGTTACTAAACTTACAAATCCTATTATATCTACTGTTCCAGTTTTTGGAGTTTCGTCTTTTTCTCCTTTATCTACTGTTTGTGTTGGGATTTCTGTTTCTGTTGGAGGTGTTGTCTCTTTTTTATCTTCAAATATTGAAATACCAAATGGAGATAGACTATCAACTGTTATTTCAATTTTTCCATCTTTAACAATTCCTTCAAATCTTTCAAAATTTCCATAGTTAATACGGTGAGATACATAATAATATTTTCCATTATATTGTTCTCCAACATTAAATGTCAATTTTAATTTTCCACCATAATTTCCACTTACTCTATATATATCAAATATACTTAAATATATTGAATTATTATAATTACTAGTATTTTCATCTATTTCATTTTTTACATTATTGTATATACTATCAGTTGTTTCTATCTTTGATATATCAAACTTTGCACTTCCCCAATAATTAACATTTACCTTGTTATCTACATTTTGTTCATTTTTTGTATTATCATTAATTGTTACAGTTTCTTCTTTTTCATTTTCACTTAACATATAATTATATACAAAATATGTTGGTATTTCAGTTCCATTCTTTAATTTATAATTAAAGAGTCCTCTATGTCCATTTTGTAATTTTATCTCACTAACTTTCCTTTTATAGACATATACTCTTTCTCCAGAATAATTTTTTTCTATACCTTCATAATATAAAATATCTTTACTATTTTCTAATACTATTTTTTCACCTTGATATTGTTCTAAACTTAATTTTAAGTATACCTTAGATAAATCTTTATTACTTGGAATTATACCACAAGGATTATCATAAGTACTATTATCATCATAAATAGGGTAAAGATAACTGAAATAACTATAACTACTGTCTCCTCCACCGTATCCTCCTATTGTATAATCTACATTATGTTCATTTACAAATTCTTCTTGAAAAAATGTATTTTGATTAACTGTTAAATCTGTCTCAATACTAAATGATAAATATAAAGTATTTTTATCTTCATTTTCATAATAGTCTAATGACCAACCATATTCAACATTTCTTATATCATTATTTTTATGTCCTTTTTCAGAACATTCTGCTTTATAATGTATAGTTCCTTTTAATATTAACCAATTTTCATTATTAATTTTTTCTATTTCTATTGTTTTTCCATCAACTGTTTTAGCACTTGTTACATTATTTCCTACTTTTTTCTTTACAGTATAATTTATATCTCTATCATTAATAAATTTATTAATATTAGTTTGATTCATAATTAACTTACTTGATTCCGTAACTCCAACTATATCCTCTAATTTTTCTAATTCTATAATAATTTCTTGATTATTTTCTTTTTCTAATCTTGTTATAGTTATTTTTCCATTATTACAAGTTACATTTCCACTTATCCAATCACAATTATACTCATAAGTACTTGCCTCAACTTTTGTTGTTCCAATTAATAACATTGTTACTAACATTATTCCAAACATTAGTAAAATTTTAAAGTTCGTTTTTAACTTCATCTTTTTTTCTCTCCTTTTTTAATATATAATATTTTAAAATTTATCTTAACTTTTATACTCTATATCATCTCCCTCTTTTTCTTCCGACCTTTTTCTTACATTCGTTATCATATTATCACATTTTTTAATTTTTGTCTACTGTTTTCGTCAGTTATTTTCTTGTGAGTTATAAAAATAATAATAATCTTGTAAAATATACCTATCCATAGAATTGGAGGTGTATTATGTTAAAATTAAATGTTCTAAATCTATTAGAGAAAAAAGGAAAATCTAAATATTGGTTATTTAATCAACTAAATCAACTTGGAAGTATCAGTTATACCAATTTTAATAATATAGTAATGAACAAAACTAATTCTATTAAATATGAAAATATAGAAAAGTTTTGTCAAATATTAGAGTGTGAACCTAACGACCTATTTATAAAAACAGAAAATGACTAGGACATTAATAGGTCCTTAGCCATTTTAAAACCTTTTACAAAACATTGTTTATGTAGTTCGTGTTCCGCATCAAATGCCAAACAGAAAGCCTTTTCCAACTTGTCCTTTTGTTCATCTGTTAAGTTTAATTCTGTTTCCAACTCTTCTCGTAATTCTCCATATACTTTCATTATTTCTTTATATTCTTCTGTTGTATTATTTAATATCTCATCTGAATTCTGTTCAAATAATTCCTCAATACTCATATCAATTCCCCCTTATACCTAAAATATTATAACTCAATTATTCCATAAATACTGTAATTTTAATAATTTTTCTATTCCTCTTAAATCATAATTCAATAAATTACTACTATCTCTATACTGTCTTTTCAATAATTCTATTGGTACACTATGAACTTTTAAACTAAAATACTTTTTATATTTTTCAATTTTTTCATCTGTTAATGATATAGAATATCCATCTTTTTGACCACATATTATAAATGTACCACATATAATATCATTTGTAATAATTCTGTTCATTTCTAAATTATTCATTTTTCCTTCATCATTACAAATTAAATCTACTGTTTCTTCTAATTCCACAAATTCTATAAGTCCACCTACAATTTTTTGTTTTTCTTCAAGTGTATTATCAATTTCTTTTACATAAGGTTCTTTTCTAGGTTCAACTATTAAAACTTTAATCTTCTTTTCCTTTTCCAACATATACTTGCTCCTCTAATAAAATAAAACTCTTTACTGTTAATCAATTTAACAATAAAGAGTTAGATTATCTTCTAAAAATATCCTTTCATCAATTTCCTTTAATTTTTCCTTATCTTCAATTAAATTTTTACCTCTACTGGATAGATAAGAAGTAAACAAAATAGAAACATTTAATTCAACTACTAATTTTTTCAACTCCTTACATATATTTTCAATTTCTATATCTCTACTTAAACATTTAGATTTATCATAATTAACTAACTGTAAATAATCAATTACAACAAATTTAATATCTTTCTCCTTTTTTAGATCTCTTACATATTGTCCTATTTCATCTGTTGTTATCCCTGGAGTATCTACAATAAATAAATTTGAATTATTATGTCCAATTCTATTTATTATACCTTCCTTTGACAATTCTAAACTAAAAAATACTACTGGAACATTTTTATTATAACTTAAATATTCAGATAACTTAATAACTGTTATAGTCTTACCAGTATAAGACTTCCCACATAAAGAAATTAATTTTGGAGTATTACTATTTATCAGTTCTTCTATTTCTATTCTTAAATCTTTTCCCATATCTTATATCCTTTCTACATTATTACTTATATAATTTTAAATTCATCTAATCCATCTATTAGTCCTAATGTACTCCCATTTTCCCATTTCATATGTATAGTACCCATATCATCTACAAAATTTACTGTTCCTTTTGTTCCAGTTTGTAACTCTTGTAAATCATACATTTTTATCAATTCAATTTTTGTACCAGTAATATATTTTTCTTTTATCTTTATAACCTCTTCATCTGATAAATCTTTTATTACACTTTGTTTCTGTAATGTTAAAATAATTTCTTCAAGTCCTTTTAAATCTGTAATTTCATTAATTCTACCAAATAGACTTTTTACTTTTAATTTATTTTCAAATTCTTCTATGTATAGAACTTCACACAAACTTTTTATCTCTTTTCTATAATGTGAATATTCAAGTGTTAATGACTTCTCATCTAATATCATTACTATATTACCTACATACTTTTCACTTATTAACTTTATTACTCCCATCAGTTGTTCCATTTAATTTTTTCTCTTTCTTCTTTTAATAAATTTACAATTTAACTTTATTTGTCTTTTGATATAAAATAAATTCTTCTAATGCCTCTAATGTACCACACTCACTACATATCTCCGTTTTATTATCTTTTCTCGAAAGTGATGGATAACCTACAATATTATTCTTACACCTAGGACATATCTTTTGTTCTTCTAGTGTCAACTTATTCTTTATATGTACATTTTTAACTTTTATACACATTTTCTCACCACCTCTCATCTTAAAAATGGGGATAGAGAATTTACCGAAATAATAAAATAAATTCCCTATATTAAATGACAGACATACTATAATAAGTATTAATTTAATTATAATACTTGCACTAAAACTCTGTAAACGGTTATATATCAATTATTTCCACGATTACCTCTAATGAATTTTTTTATTTTTAATGTATAATTTATTAAATTTAATCTAAAAATTCATTCTTGATACCTTCTCGTTTATCAGAGGTATATTAAGAACTATTTTATTGATTAGATAAATCTTTTTCTTATAAAGTCCATTAAATAATCATAACTTAAATCTTCTATTTCATCAGAATGTATATAAAAATAATTAACTATTTCTTGAAAATCGTGTCTAACACTATCATCTAAATCTTTAAAAGTTTGAATAAGACTTCTTACTATTTCTAAAATTTGATTATTTAGATTATTAGGATTACTAATTAATAATAAATCTGTATTTTCACTTAATTCATCTTTTCCCTTTCTAGAAATTTCTCTTTTCTTTTTACCTTCAAATAAAAAAGGAACTGAAACACAACTTATTGTTACAATTCCCATTTCTTTTATCATTTTACTTATTAACGGAGTAACTATTGTTCCAGTTCCACCACCTAGACCAGTTACTAAAAATACAACATTAACATTTTCTAATTCCTTTTGTAGAAATTCTTTTATTTCTTTTTCACTTTCCTTAAATGCCTTTACTCCAATATCAACATTACAATAAGTTCCTAGTCCTTTCGTAACTTTTTCTCCTATCAATAATTTAGAACTAGACTTTGATTGATTTAATTCTTCTCTGTTTGTACTAATAGTTATGTAGTCAATACTTTCATCATTAGTTGTTTCAATTATCCTATTAATCATATTTGTACCAGCCCCACCAATACTAATAACTTTAATTTTTAACTTTTTAGATTCCATTATTTTTTAATTCCTTTCTATCAATTTTTTATATTTTAAATCTTTTTTCATATTTCTGAAACTGATTTATTAACTATTTCTAATTTTTATTTAGAGGAACTTTTTATTTTTAATGTATAATTTATTAAATTTAATCTAAATGTAAATACATCTAAATTCAATAGGAAAACGTATTTTAGAAGAACATTAACTACATAAAATAAATAGAAAATGACTAAGTGTAAACATATAACTGAAATATGAAGATAATTTGGGAGAATTTTGAACAAACACAAAAAATATACTACTTGATTAATAATTTTATAATTCTTGTAAACCCTTAAATATAAACGAATAATTACTCTCTCTATACACTTTTTTTATTATACTTAAAGTTACTCAATATTTTACTGATAAAAATGGTGAATTTGTTTTTGGACCTTTATGTCCAGATAAATTTTATGAAATACAAATTTGGGTAGACCATGTAAAACATGCTAAAATTTGTGCTACTTGTGAACATGAAGGAGCTTGTTTAAAAGGTGTAGATATGGACTGTGATAAAAAAGATAAATGTTGTCACAAAGAAAAACATGATTGCAAAGATAAATGTGATTGCAAAAAAGAACATGATTGTAAACACGAATGTAAAGAGGACTGTGACTACAACGACAAATGTCACTGCAAAGAAGAAAAACCAGAGTGTATAGAAAAATGTGATTGTAAAGAAGATAAAAATGAATGTATAGAAAAATGCGATTGTAAAAAGGAAGAAAAAAAAGGATGCATGGAAAAATGCGACCATAAAGGAAAATGTGACCCAAGACCATTTTATTATAGATAATGATTAAATATAATATATGTAACATTTCAAATGGATAAACCTTTTTTAAGGTTTATCCATTTAATTTATCTTTATATTATATAATTCCAATTTTCTTCATCATTTGCTTTCCTTTTTTCATTAGCTTCTTTTTATCTTGTCCCATTGTTTCTGTATAAGCAAGCACTATACTTGCAGAAACAATACTTCCTACTAACATACCTTTAACAAATTTCATTATTTTCTTTCCTCCTTTTACATATTTTTAAATATATTATGCCTTATTCTTTGACTTTATATACTCTTTATATAAAGAATATACTTCATGAATAGCAATAATTATTAAAAATATTGCAAAACACTTTTTTAATTTGTTTACATCTATGTTACTTCCTATATATGCTCCTATAACTGCTCCTATAACTCCAAAACAAGATAAGCAAAGAGCTAATTTTATATTTATATTCTTCTGCTTTAAATTTACAATTATAGATATAATTGAAGTAGGAATAAAAAATATTAGATTAGTTGCTTGGGCTATATGTTGATCATATTTCCAAATTATAGATAGTAAAAGAATTAGTATTGTTCCACCACCCATTCCAATACCAGTAACAATTCCTGAGACAACACCTATTAATATTTCTACCATATTTAATATTTGTCTGCTTTATAAAAATATAACAAGCAAACTCTCCTTATATTAATTTTAAAAGATTTATCTTTTTCTTTACTTTAATAAATTAAATGCTGCATAAAATAAAAAGACAATAAATATAATTTTTAAATATTTATTATTAATTTTATTTAATAATTTTGCACCTATCAATCCACCTATTATTCCACCTATTGCAGTTTTTATTCCTATATTCCAATCTATATAATTATTCTTGTAATAAAATATAGTACTAGTAAGTACCATTGGCAATATTGCAAAAATAGTTGTTGCTCTTGCCTCTTTTTCATTTAACCCTAAAAAATAAATACAAGCTGGAAGCAATATTAACCCTCCACCAGAAGCAAAAAGGCCACTAAAGAAACCAGCTATAATTCCTATTATTATTTTTTTTATCATTTTATACCACTTTTTTATTTTTATTCTTTTCTCTATTAGTATGTTCTTTTTTGAATAATTTATTCTTTGTTCCTTCTTTATATGCTCTTTTGTATAGTTTTACAAATTGTGCTTCTGAAATTTCTGTTAATATTTGGTCACAAACTAACATATTATTAATTATACTTTGTCTTAATTCTTCGTCTTTTATATTGCTTGCTCTATCTAAAAATTTTTCTAATGCCTTTATATATTTTTCGTCACTATTTTTCCATTTTTCTCCAATTATGTTGTTTATAAAAAAGTTCTTTTGTATTGTAAATAATTGCATTCTTAAGTCCTCCTATTAATTTGTTGGTTTCATTTTAATACATTAAATTGTAAATTTCAACCATTTTTTACAAAAAAAGTAAAATAATACATTTTTTTCCTGTAAATTTTTAGTATATTATCACAGATTTTGTAAAATTGCAATATTAATTTTGAAATTAATGTTAATTTATTAGTTTATTTGTTACTAGTTAGTGTTAATTTCCAAAACACATATAAAATTAGTCCGTAGCCTGTGTATTTATATATAA
>JAGATI010000130.1 GCA_017621295.1 Clostridia bacterium
TTTATATATAAATACACAGGCTACGGACTAAATTTATACGTGATTTCAAAACTAATGCTGACAAACAAAGATAAATTTGGATTTTTACTCCAAATTTACCTGAAAAATATAGACTTTTCACAAAAAATATTATACAATATAATTACGAGGTGAAAATATTATGAGTAAATATAAAACAAGAACAATTGAAACATGTTTAAATTCTTTAATTGGTAATTGTCCAGTAATAATGATAACAGGACCAAGACAAGTTGGAAAAACAACATTATTAAGTCATTTAAAGGCTACTTCTAAGGAAAAGATAAATTTTGTTTCATTAGATAATTTACTACTTAGAAGTCAAGCAATAGAAGACCCAGAATTATTTTTAAGAAATTATGAAACCCCACTTATTATAGATGAATTTCAATATGCACCAGAATTATTATCATATATAAAAATACAAGTAGATAAAGCAAGGCAAAATGAACTGTTTGGAGATAGAGAAGATGTAGGTACATTATATTATTTAACAGGTTCACAAATATTTCAAACAATGGAAAATGTAAGTGAATCACTTGCAGGAAGAATTGGAATACTAGATTTGTATGGATTTTCAGAAAGAGAATTGGAGGATTTAGAAGAAACTATATTCATACCAGATATAAATTTATTAAAAAACAAAAAAAGAGTAAAAACAAAACTAACAAGTGAAATATTTGAAAAAATTATTAATGGTAGTTATCCAGAAGTAAACAATAATAATGGAAGAAATAGAGAGCAATTTTATGAGGATTATATTAGAACATATATTGAAAGAGATGTAAGACAATTAATAAATATTAAAGACGAGAATAAATTTGTTAAATTTATTTCATCCGTTGCAGCAAGAACTGCTCAAGAATATAATGCGTTTGATATAGCAAATGATATAGGGATAGATTCGAAAACAGTTGATGAATGGATATCTATTTTAAAAAATACTAATTTAATTTATATGCTTCAAGCGTATTCAAACAATAATGTTCAAAAAGCAATTAAAAGACCAAAAATTTATTTTATGGATACAGGTCTTGCATGCTATTTAACAGGTTATATAAGTAGTACAACACTAGAAAGAAGCGCATATAATGGAGCTATATTTGAAACTTATATAATAAGCGAAATCGTTAAGTCGTATACTAATAATGGTAAAAGTCCAAAATCAAGATTATATTATTATAGAGATACTAATCAAAAAGAGATTGATTTGTTAGTATTTTATGATAATAAAGTATACCCAGTAGAAATAAAAAAATCAGCAAATCCAGGGAAAACTGCACTTAAAAATTTTGATATAGTAAACAAGTTTGGAGTAGATATTGGAAATGGAGTTGTTTTATGTATGATGGAAGACATACTGGCAATAGATGAAAATAATTTTTATGTGCCAATAGAATATATATAAAATTATAGACTTTTCATTATTTTTTATATATAATGTCTTATAACAAGAATAAAAAACGTACTAAAATTAGGAGAATTTAAATGGAAGATAAAGAAAAAGTAAGTATTCACCAGTTATTTTGGTATTTTATTATATTTAGTATAATTGGGCTTTTTATAGAAACAATGTATTGTTATATAACAACAGGAGTTTTAGAAAGTAGAAAAGGTCTAATATGGGGACCTTTTTGCCCAGTATATGGAGTGGGTGCGAGTTTATTAATTTTATTACTAAATAGATTTAAAAATAATAAAATTAAGCTAATAATATATGGTGGAATAGTTGGAGATGTAATAGAATATTTAATGAGTTATGGATTAGAAGCTATATATTCTACAAGATTTTGGGATTATTCATATACAAACTTTCATTTAAATGGAAGAATATGTCTTATTTATACAGTATTTTGGGCTATTTTATCAGTTTTATTAATATCATTTGTAAAACCTATAATAGATAAATGCATGGAAAAAATAAATTTTAAATATATTAATATAATAGAAATATTAATTACTATATTTTTGGTTATAGATGTACTTTGTACTGTATGGGGAATTAGTTTGTATGAACAAAAGGCTATAGCTGTGTATTATAATAAAGAATTAAACAAAAAAAATACATTTTTAGAAAAAGTAGAAAGTATATTATTTTCAGACGAAAAAATGTTAAGGACGTTTCCAAATATAAGATTTATTAATGAGAATAATGAGGAGATATGGATAAAAGATGTAATTAACAATAAATTTCCGAGATAATGGGAGCAATTGAGAGCAATTTGGAGTAAAATATTTGAAAAATAGAGGAAAAATGGCATTTTGAATGTATAAATTTATAATAATTTAATAAACTTTGGTATATTAAATTTGAAAATGCTAAAAATATGTAGTATAATAATAATGCCTGCTTATATTAAAAGGAGAGTGAATTTTATTTTAAAAAGTAGAATATTATATTATTTTAAAAGGTCATTTAAATTAATAACATTACTGATAATTGCAGCAGCTATTGTAACATGTATTGTATTAATAAAATATAAACCAGTATATAAAGTTACATTTTTTGGAGAAGAAGTAGGATATATAACAAGTAAAAATGGTTTTGAAAAAGTTATTGAAGAAGACATATTAACTTCTAAAGAACTTAATGTAGCATACATTACATTAGATAGCTTGCCTAGTTATGAATTTAAATTGATTGATAAAGCATGTAATACAAATGAACAAGAGATATTAGATAAAATAGCAAAAAGTTCTGAGACAACTTATAAGATGTATGCTATAACATTAGATGGTAACAATCAGTCATATGTAAATACAATGGAAGAAGCAGAAGAGGTAGTTGCAAAAATTAAAGAAGATAATTCAAAAACTGATTTAAAATTGGGTATAACAGAAATATATACTACTAATTTAGAAGAATTAAATACAGTAAAAGTTGCTGATGCAGAAAGTACTATTACTAATACTGTAAATGAAGCAGAAAAACAAAAGCAAGCACAAAAGAAACAAGAACAAGAAAAAAGTAATAAAACTTTTAATGGTGTATATTTTAGTGTTAAACCTGTAACTGGAACAATTACGTCCAGATTTGGAAGTAAAGAAAGTATAAGAAAAAGTGCACATAAAGGAATAGATATAGGTGCTCCAAATGGTACTCCTATATATGCAGCGGCAGATGGAACAGTAACTTATGCAAGTTATAATTCTGGAGGGTATGGTAATTTAGTAATAATTTCTCATGGAAATGGTATTGAAACATATTATGGACATTGTAGTAAATTATATGTAAAAAAAGGTCAAAAGGTAAGTGCTGGTGATAATATAGCAGCTGTTGGTTCAACAGGTCGTTCAACAGGTAACCATTTGCATTTTGAAATTAGACAAAATGGAAGTCAAATAAATCCACAAAGATATGTTTATAATTAAAGATAAAAATCGTTGGAGTGTAATAAATCTATAAATGTATGTTTATGATTAAAAATAAAGATTCTTAGAAATATATGTTATGATATTCTAAGAATCTTTTATTAAATTTAGTTTAAATGTTAATATAAAAAATAAACGACTACTTTTTAGTAGTCGTAAAAAATAAAAGGGGATGTTTTTCTTTTATTTGTTAGCAACTTGGAGTAATTAAGTTACTAACTATAATAATAATATACTATTTATTTTTGTTCATTTTGTGAACTAAATGTGATAAGTAAGAAAAAAATAGAATACATTAAGCAAAAAGTCTGATATATATAATATATACCAAACTTTTTTATATTATAAAAATAATAATCTTTTAAAGTAATTGTAACTAAGGTTGTTCTCCAAGTGTAATTATTATTTCCTTTTCTGAGCCATTTCTATATACTTTTAATTTCATTTCATCTCCTATGTTGTGTTTGTTTTTTATGTCATTCAATTCATCCATTTTTGTTATTTTTTGGCCATCTGCTTCAATTATTACATCTCCGTTTCTAATATCTGCTTTTTGAGCTGCTGTAAAATCTTCTACAGATTGAACATATATACCTACTACTAAATTATTTGCTTTTGCTAAATTTTCATCAAGATCTCTACCTGTTATACCAATGTATGGTCTTTTAACTTTATTATATTGTATTAATTGTTCGTATATATCTTTTGTAGAGTTAATTGGAATTGCAAATCCCATTCCTTCAATTCCAGTTCCAGAAAGTTTTAGTGTGTTTACACCAATAACTTGACCTTTGCTATTAACTAATGCTCCACCACTATTACCAGAGTTTATAGCCGCATCTGTTTGTATTAGTCTATAATTTTTACCATCTAAATCTGTAACATCTCTATTAACAGCACTAATCATTCCAGCAGTTACACTACTTTGCATACCAAGAGGATTACCAATTGCCATAGAAAATTCACCTACTTGAACAGAATCGGAATCTCCAAGTTCAGCTGCTTGCAAACCTTGTTTATCTATTTTTATAACAGCTAAATCTGTTTGTTCATCTGTACCAATGATTTTGGCTTCATATGCTGTTTCATCGTTATATAGATAAACTGTGACTTTATTTGCTTTTCCTACTTCATAATAAGATGAGTTTGAAGAGGTATTAACAATATGATTATTTGTTAATATATAACCATCTTCACTAATTATAATTCCAGAACCTTCTGCTTTTGCTGTATTATTAGTAGTATAATTTCTGTAAAAAATAGAATTTACAGAGTATTCTACAGTAATTCCTACTATAGATGGGCGTACCTTATTTGCAACATTAATACCTGTTTCAGAGTAATTTGAAAGAGAAATTAAGTTATCATTAGTTTCTTTAATAGGTGCTTCTCCGAGTAGTATTTGTAACTATGGCTTGTTTATTATCAGAATTATTTGGAAGGAGCTTTTCTCTTATTGTAGGAACACCAAAACATGTACCTATTACAATAGCAGTACCTAACGCTCCACACAAAAATGGCATTATAACACTTTTTCCGAAACCTAATTTTACTTTTTCTTTATGAGAATTAATAGCTGTGTATGTACTTACAGGTTCGTTATTTGTTTTTTGCTCTTTACTTATATTATTATCATTATTAAATTCATTATTTTCCATAATATACCTCCATAAATTATTATTAATAATATATCCCAAATTAGTAATATAATACAATATATTTGTGAAAATTTAGTGAAAAAAATGTAAAAAAATTGAAATGTTAAATAAGATATTAAACACTTGAAAAATAAATTCAATATATATATAATAAAAAA
>JAGATI010000131.1 GCA_017621295.1 Clostridia bacterium
AACACCAACAAACATTTCAACAAAGTCAGAACCACTTATTATAAAGAATGGAACTCCTGCTTCTCCTGCAACTGCTTTTGCAAGAAGAGTCTTTCCTGTACCTGGATGTCCAACAAGTAAAACACCTTTTGGTATTCTAGCTCCCATATCTGTAAACTTTTTAGGATTTTTTAAAAACTCTACAATCTCTTGTAATTCTTCTTTTTCTTCATCTACACCTGCAACATCATTAAAAGTTACTCTATTTTTCTCTATTGCATTTATTAACTTTGCCTTACTTTTTCCAAATGACATTGTTTTACTTCCACCTTGGTTATTATTCATTAATAAAAACCAGAAAATAAAAAATATTATTAGAATTCCAAAAGGAGTTAATAAACTAAGTATAACCATAAATATAGATTCAGATTTTTCTGTTACTTTTACATTTCCAGCTTTCATTGGTTCTTGCAAAGTATTCATTAAACTATCTATACTTGGTATATTTACTTCCTTTGTTATATTGTCATTTTTTAGTTTTACATTTGCAGATTCACCGTCCGAGAATCTATCTCTATTTCTCTTACATCTCCAGATTCAATTTTTGCAACTAATTCTGAATAAGCAAGTTTTGTATCATTATTACCTACTATTGATGTTAATAATACAATAAATATAATACCTATAATTAGCCAAATCGCTAAAGTTTTTATACTATTTTTCAAAATAAATTTTCCTCCTTTATGCTACCATAATACATATTACTCAATATACCATATTATACCATTTATTTCAAGCATTTTTAATAAAGAAAATCTTCTTATTTTTTACTAAAATCTTAATATTTTTATTCGGAATTAAGTATTTATTTCCTATGTTATTTTCGCATAATTTTATTATATCTTCTATATTAACTTTTTCTATTCCTTGAGAAGTTCCTAAAAGATTATTAATAGTATACAAAATTATTCTAGATTTTATTACTTTTTTTTGTAAATTAAATAATTTTAAATTAAGTACTATTTTAGTCTTATCATGTTCTAATAATAACTCTTTATATTTTTGCTTTGTAACATCCTCAAAATAATCATTTTCTTGTTTTAGAAGATCTGACATGCGATTTATTGTTTCTATAATATTTGGATTAAAATTTTCCTTTAAATACGGTAGCAACAAATTTCTAATCTTGTTTCTTGTATAAATATTTTCTTCATTACTTTTATCGAATTTTGGATTTAATTTTAGTGTATTACAATAATCTTCGATTTCATCTCGTTTGCATTTAATAATTGGTCTTATCAAATCATTTTTTATTGGCTCTATACCTTTTAACCCAGAACTTCCACTACCTCTTATTATATTCATTAAAACTGTTTCAGCATTATCATTTAAATTATGGGCGGTTGCAATCTTGTCTGAACTTGTTTTTTGTTTAATTTCTCTAAAAAAATCATAACGTATTTTTCTACCTGTCTCCTCTGTTCCTAATTTACTTTCTTCAGATATCTTAATTACATTAACTCTTTTTACAAAACACTCTACGCCTATTTTTTTGCAAAATTCCTTAACATATTCTGTTTCTGAATCTGCTTCTTCTCTAATCATATGGTTAATGTGCGCTACAAAAATATCAATATTTAAATCTTTTTTAAGATTATTTAATATATTTAATAAACACATAGAATCTGGGCCACCAGATACACCTATTACAACTTTTTCTCCTGTTTCAATTAATTTATATTCTTTTATTGTATTTAATACCTTTTTTTCTAATTCAATCAATGTTTCTCTCCTCTTTTGACCTGTGTACATTAAGGATATGGTTTAATGTTCACTTTTTCTCTTTTCTCATGAACATTAGGAACACGTTTCCAATGTCAATAGGACATAAAATTTTGACACATTTGATAAAAATGCATCAAAATTATACTTCCCCATTAGGCATTTGACCTAATGTTACTTGGAGCAAAAACAATTTAACAAAGACATTCATCTAATTTTAGCTAAATATGCTACTCTCAAGTAGATAAATTCTAACATTTATCAATGTCCCTAGTGTTCAGTATCTTTGTAACCTAAACAAACATTTAACCCCATCCCCAATGTTCGTCCCTTTTGGGTTACTCTCTATACTTCTCAATATTAGCAAACTTTGTATAATTCCCAAGCCACAATAATTCAACAGTCCCAGTCGAACCAGCTCTATGTTTTGCAATAATTACTTCTGCTACATTTTTCTTTTCAGATTCTTCATTATAATAATCATCACGATACAAAAACATAACAATATCAGCATCTTGCTCTATTGCTCCAGATTCACGAAGGTCAGAAAGCATAGGTCTATGGTCTGGTCTTTGTTCTGGTGCACGAGATAACTGTGAAAGTGCGATTACTGGTACATTAATTTCTTTTGCAAGTATCTTTAAAGATCTACTAATTTCTGAAATTTCTTGTTCACGACTTCCGCCCTTTTTACTACTTCCTTGAACTAACTGCAAATAATCTATTACAACTAATCCAATATTTTTTTCCAATTTCATTTTTCTGCATTTAGCACGAATCTCCATAATAGAAATACCTGGTGTATCATCTATAAATATTTGTGATTCTGAAAGTTCTCCAGATGCTAAAGCAAGTTTTGCCCAATCTTCATCTTCTATCTTACCAGTTCTTACTTTATTGCTATCTACCATTGCTTCACTACAAAGAATTCTGTTACCCATTTGCTCTTTAGACATCTCGAGACTAAATATTGCAACAGGAACATTGGCTCTTACAGCTGCATTTGAAGCAATATTTAATGCAAATGCAGATTTTCCCATAGCAGGTCTTGCAGCAACTAGTATTAAGTCAGAATTATGAAGTCCAGCTGTTTTATAATCTAAATCTGCAAAACCTGTTGGAACTCCTGTAATATGTTGCTTTCTATTATACAATTCTTCCAATTGTGTAAATGATTCAACTAAAATATCTTTCATAGAAGAATATCCCTTTTGATTTTTTCTTTGCATAACATTAAAAATCTTTTTTTCTGCAACATCCATAATATCTTCTACTTCTTGTGTTTGATCATATCCTAAAACAATTAGTTCATTAGCTGTTCTAATTAAAGTTCTAAGCATAGACTTTTCTTCCACAATTTTTATATATTTTTCTACATTCGCAGTTGTAGGAACCTTCTCTGGAAGTTCAGCTAAATATTCTAGGCCTCCAATTCCTTCAAATTTACCAAGTGTTACAAGTTCATCTTTAAGAGTAATAATATCTACTGGTTCTCCTCTGTTATATAAATTCATTATTGCACCATATATAACTTTATTATCTTCTCTATAAAAATCTTCTTCCTTTAGTACTTCTACAGCAGAAATAACAGAATCTTTATCTGTAAGCATACTTCCTATAACCGCTTGCTCTGCCTCTATATCGTGTGGTGGCACTTTACCTAACTCCATTTTTATTCGCTCCTTTTATTTTAAGCAATCTCTATACTTTATAAAATATATTATTTAGTATTTTTTTAAATTACAAATCATAATTCATCCCAAGGTACATACTAGCCTAGCAAGAGTTTTATATATTTTTTAAAACCAATCGCCGATGGTACTAAAGTTTAACCTTACTCTACGAAGACTGCGTGGTATAAAACTAATTTCTAGCAGTCACACGCCACGCTTCAAGACTGGTTTTAAAAAAATATATAAAACTCTTGCTAGGCGGTAACATTATCTCTAATAAAAAAATAATCCATGAATTCTATGTATAAAAAATGTTCTTAAGCAACTGTATTTACTTTTAAACTTGCCAAAACACCCTCATATAACTTAATATCTACATTTACTGTTCCTAAAACTTTTATAGTTTCTTTTAAAACTATCTTCTTTTTATCTACATCTATATTATATTGTAATTTTAAATTTTCTGAAATTTCTTTTGAAGTAACACCTCCAAAAATCTTTCCATTATCTCCTGCTTTTACTTGTATTTTTAAAGTTATATCTTTTAACTTATCTGCTATTTCTATTGCCTTTGCTTTTTCTAAGTCCTTTTTATGCTTATTTGAATCTTGCTTTGCTTTTAATTTTACTAAATTATCCTTATTTGCCTCTACAGCCAGCTTTTTAGGAAATAAAAAGTTTCTTGCATATCCGTCACTTGCATTTATAACTTCATCTTTCTTTCCAACACCCTTTATATTATCAAGTAATATTACTTTCATTTTCCATACCTCCAATAACCTTAAATTTTCTATATTTTTTATAATTCAACATATATTTGGAATATTTTCTTCTAGTTTTCTATATCATTTTACTACACATTCAATTTAGATACAATACTTTTATTAGTAATAAATGACAAGAAAAGATAATAACGGAATTACAAAAATATGAGTATTTAGTTTTTCACTAAGAAGAAACAATTTTAGATTTGTAGAAGTAAAAATAAGAGAATGTGAAAAAATAAATATTTCTCCGCATTCTCTTATTTTTAATTATTTTTTTTCCACTGTGCATATAGTGTATGAATTCCAGCTGTTGTAACTTCTGTAGTTGATGTTACATAGTATGGCTCATATACAGTAACCTTATTACCCTCTTCCAATTGGAATATATCTTTATCATATCTTTTAGAAGTTGTTTGAGTTACTACAGAAAATTCAATATATGAAGCTGTTGCAGGTGTTGTAAATGTTATTACTTTATTATTAGCATAGTTTTGACCTGCAATTCGTGTTCCGCTTTCATTATATATTACATATCCTGGTCCTGATGAACCTCCAGAATTTGTTATTGTATATGTTGTATTTGGTTTTATATTTACTTGATATAATGAATATTCTGAATTATTTTCAGTAGTTCCATCTCCCTTAATATATGTAGATGCATTTATTGGTGTATCATCTTTATTAAATAAATTCTTACCATTCCATCCTGCAAATGTATAGCCTGTCTTAGTTGGAGTTGGTAATGTTCCATATGTTGAACCAAGCGTTACATTCTTTGTTGCTTTTGCACTTCCACTTGCTATTGTCCATCCAGTAGTTGCTGGAATTTTTCCTCCATTTGCATCTACTGTTACTTCATATATATTTTCCTTCCATGTTGCATATAAGTTTACTGTTGCCCCATTTGTAGCTGATAGATTAGTTACACTTTGAGTATCAACATATACTTTATCGTTTGCTGTTACTTTATGTAATTGAACATTCTTAATTGTAGCTGTTGCATCTCCACTATCTAGACGGAACAAAATATATTTATCAACA
>JAGATI010000024.1 GCA_017621295.1 Clostridia bacterium
CATATACCAGTAATCTAAATTTTGTTCCTAAAGATGGAGCAAAAGTAATGATTCTAGGAACTGTTTCTGTTTTTGAAAGAGATGGTGTATACCAAATATATGCAAAAGCAATGCAACAAGATGGTATTGGTGATTTATATAAAGCATATGAAGAATTAAAAGAAAAATTAGAAAAAGAAGGATTATTTGATAAAGTACATAAAAAAAAGATTCCATTAATGCCTAAATGTATAGGTATTTTAACATCTAATACTGGTTCTGTTATTAGAGATATTATAAATGTTTCAACAAGAAGAAATCCAAATGTATATTTAAAACTATTACCTGTTCCTGTTCAAGGGCAAGGCGCAGCAGAAAAAATAGCAAAAGGTATCGAAACTTTCAATGAAAAAAATTTAGCAGATGTTATAATCATAGCAAGAGGTCGGAGGTTCTCTAGAAGATTTATGGCCATTTAATGAAGAAGTAGTTGCAAGAGCTATATACAACTCAAAAATTCCAATTATTTCTGGAGTAGGACATGAAACTGATTTTACAATAGCAGATTTTGTAGCAGATTTAAGAGCTCCTACACCATCTGCTGCTGCAGAGTTATCTGTTGCAGATACACGGTGAATTAGAAAGAAAACTTATGGATTATAGTTTTAGATATAAACAAGCTTTAAAAAAGAAAATAGAAATAATGAAATTAAGATATGAAAAATGCATGTCATTAAGAGTTTTTAGAGAACCAATGCAAAATATTAACGAAAAATACATGCTTATAGATATTGAGGTTAGAAATATTAAAGAATATATGATGAATAAATTGAAATCAGATAAATCAAGACAAATGGAACTTATTTCAAAATTAGATGGATTAAGTCCACTTAAAACTCTTGCAAGAGGTTATTCTATAGTTCAATCTGGAGAAAGTGTTATTAGATCATCTAAAGATTTAAAACATGGAGATGAAATAAGTATAAGATTTTCTGATGGAAATACAAATGCTAAAATTTTATAATGGAGGAGACTTAAGATGAATAAAAATATAAAAACAATTCTTTTAATAGTAGTAGTTATAATTGTTATTGGAGTAATAGCAATATTCGGAAGTAATATTTTAAATAAGAATGAAAATGTAAATGAAACACAAAATTCTATAAATGAGACTAATCAAAATATGAAAATAGAAGTAAATGAAACAGAAAATAATGTAGTAAATGAAACTCAAAATAATACTACTGAAAATGAAGTGGAAAACAAACAAGTAGAAAATAATATAGAGAATAATAATACTACTACACAAAATATTGTTACAAATGAAACTACAGAAGTTTTACAAAATGATGGAGCAAGTAATGAAGAAAAAGCAATAAATATAGTAAAAAGCGACTGGGGAACAACTGAAAATGTATATTTTGTAACAATGGGGATTGATGCATCAGGTAAGTACATAGTTACTGTTAACGATTCATCTACAACAGCAACACTTGCATGGTACCGGAGTAGATGTAGTTACAGGGAAATTTGAGATACAACAATAAAGGAGGTTTTAGCTTATGTCTAGAATAAAAAATAAAGATATAAGCTAAGTTTAAAGAATATGGAAGAAGAAAATATAAGTTTTGAAAGTGCAATGGAAGAATTAGAATTAATTGCTAAAAGTTTAGAAAAGGGCGATTTAAATTTAGACGAATCTGTTAAACAATTTGAAAAAGGAATTAAGCTTTCTAAAAAATGTAATGAGATATTAGAAAATGCAGAAAAAAGAATATCTATATTAATTCAAGATGGAGAAGATTTAAAAGAAGAAAAATTTACTCAGCCAGAATAAATATAAAATAACAATAATTTAAGTTGGTTTTCATACTATAAATATTTTATTATGAAAATTGATTTCAAAGCAATTTAATAAAAGTTTAGAGTTTTACATACTGTAGTAAATCAATAAATTGTTACCAGTCAGCATTGTTTAGTTGTAACTTGTGAGATAGTTATTAATATATTTAAAGAGATTTGTAACAATAAATTTGCTATGGAGTTTTAAAAGTAATTAAATTAATTTTTGTAAAATTCTAAATATATATGATTATACGAGGGGATAAACAAATGAATTTTTTTATACAATATAAATATATTATTGTACCATTTTTTATATGGTTTTTTATACAATTATTTAAAGTTTTTTATGATTTAGTTACAACTAAAAGATTTAATTTTAAAAGAATATTGGGAGCAGGGCGGAATGCCAAGTTCTCATTCTGCTGTTGTAACTAGTTTAGCTACAATGGTAGGGAAAGCATATGGAATAGATAGTGCTATTTTTGCAGTTTCTTTAATTTTTGCTTTTGTTGTTATGTATGATGCAGCAGGAATTAGAAGAGCTGCTGGAAAACAAGCAAAAATATTAAATAAGATTGTAGAAACACCAGGACTTACAGGAGTAGAAGTTTCAGAAAAATTGGTAGAAGTATTAGGACATACTCCTATACAAGTATTAGTAGGTGCTATAATAGGTATTGTTGTTGGTATGATAGTTTAGGGAGTTTTAGTTTGAAAAAGTGTCACTTTCGCAGGAAATTAGCATTAAGCGTAGGCAAAGAAAGGAATATTAAGTATTATGGAAGATGTTGAAATAGCAAGAAAAACTAAGTTAAAAAAAATAAATGAAATTGCTAAAGACTTAGGTATTAATGAAGATGAAATAGAATGTTATGGTAAATATAAAGCTAAAATTCCACAAGAAGTATATGAAAAAAATAAAGAAAAAAAAGATGGAAAGTTAATTTTGGTTACAGCAATTAACCCAACACCATTAGGAGAAGGAAAAACAACAATTTCTATAGGTCTTGCAGATGCTATTAGTAAAATAGGAAAAAAGGCAGTAGTTACATTAAGAGAGCCATCTTTAGGTCCTGTTTTTGGAATAAAGGGAGGAGCAACTGGTGGAGGATATGCACAAGTAGCTCCTATGGAAGATATAAATTTACATTTTAATGGTGATATTCATGCTATAACTTCAGCAAATAACTTATTATCTGCAATGATAGATAATCATATATATCATGGAAATGAATTAGATATAAAAACTGTTACATGGAAAAGATGTGTAGATTTAAATGATAGACAATTAAGAGTTGTAGATACAGGGCTATCTAAAGAAAAGAAAATAGTACCAAGAACTGACGGATTTGATATTTCAGTTGCATCTGAAATAATGGCAATTTTTTGTTTAGCAGAAGATTTAGAAGATTTAAAAAGAAGAATTAGTAATATTATAATTGGTTACAATAGTAAAAATGAACCTATTACAGTAAAAATGCTAAAAGCAGAAGAAGCTTTAACCATTCTTTTAAAAGATGCTTTTAATCCAAATTTAGTGCAAACTTTAGAACATACACCTGTAATAATTCATGGAGGACCTTTTGCAAATATTGCACATGGTTGTAATAGTATAGTTGCTACTAAATTATCTTTAAAGCTTTCAGATTATGTAGTTACAGAAGCAGGTTTTGGTGCAGATTTAGGAGCAGAGAAATTTTTAGATATAAAATGTAGAAAATTAAAAAAAGTGCCAGATGTAATAGTTTGTGTAGCTACAATTAAAGCATTAAAATATCATGGTGGAATGCCAAAAGAAGATATACAAAAAGAGGATATGGTAAGCTTAAAAAGAGGAATGCATAATTTATTAAAACATATAGATAACTTAAAGAATAAGTTTGGAATACAAACAATAGTTGCTATTAATAAGTATAATCATGATACTGAAAAAGAAATTAATTATATGCAAGAAGTTTTAAGCAAAGAAAATATAGAAATGAGCTTGGTTGAATCTTGGGGTAAAGGCTCTGATGGTGCAATAAACCTAGCAAACAAGGTAGTAGATTTAAGTAATAAACAAAATAATTTTAAATATGCTTATGAATTAGATAATAGTATTAAAGCTAAAATTGAAAAAGTATGCAGAAATATTTATGGAGCGCAAAATATAGAATTTTCTGAAAAAGCAATTGAGGATATGGAAATGATTGAGAGACTAGGATATAATAATTTACCAATATGTATTGCAAAAACACAATATTCTTTTTCAGATGATGCGAAAAATTTAGAATGTAAAGAGCCTTTTTCAATAAATATAAAGGAATTAGTATTAAGAGCAGGAGCAGAGTTTATTGTAGTTATGGCAGGAAATATTATGACAATGCCAGGACTTCCAAAAGTTCCAGCAGCAGAAAATATGAAGATTAATGAAAAAGGGGAAATAACAGGTATTTTTTAAAATGTGTTGAAAATAATATTAAAAAGTATAAGTTATAAATTATTGAAAAAATAGTATAAATTCACCTTACTTAGGAAAAAATAGTCTTAAATGAGGTGGATTTTTTATGCAAAGAAATAATAAGATGAAGTTGAAAACTAAAAGTAGAATTAAAATAGGATTAATTCTAACAATTATCTTTTCGCTTTTTATTAGTTATAATATATTTTTTAGAAATGACGAAATATTTGCTCTTTCTAAATATGGCTCTAGAGGTGATGAAGTAAGACAAATACAAACTAAATTAAAAAGATGGGGATATTATAATGGTAATGTAGACGGAATATATGGAAGTGGGACACTTGCTGCAGTTAAATGGTTTCAATCAAAAAATGGACTAACAGTAGATGGAATTGCTGGAAAGAAAACTCTTGAAGCTATGGGAATTTATACATCATCTTCAGGAGGAACATCTGGAGGAGGAAGCAATGCAAGTAATACAAATGATGTAAATTTACTAAGCAGATTAATATATGGAGAAGCAAGAGGAGAACCCTATACTGGACAGGTAGCAGTTCGGAGCAGTTGTTTTAAATAGAGTAAGAAGTAGTTCTTTTCCAAATTCTATAGCAGGCGTAATTTATCAATCTGGAGCATTTGATGTTGTAAGTGATGGACAAATTAATTTGACTCCAAATAGTACCGCTAAAAAAGCTGCACAAGATGCATTAAATGGATGGGACCCATCATATGGCGCAATATATTATTTTAATCCAAATACAGCTACTAATAAATGGATTTGGTCAAGACCACAAACAGTTACAATAGGGAAGCATAGATTTTGTAAATAATGGAAAAATACTATTATCATATTCGCAATTATAATAAAAAGTATTAGTTATTTAAGCTTAAGTGAGTTGATACCTTTTTGGTCTTTTTTTACTCATGGCATTCTAGATAGGTTATTTAAGCTTAAGTAGGTTGATACCCGAAAAATAAAGAGGAAAAGAAGTTTGAGATATTTTACAAGATATGATTATATGATAGAATAAAATCATTTTAATAGAACTGAAGGCATTATTATTAAAAGTAATAGTTCAAAAAAATGTCGAAATATTTAATACGAAAATAATTGCAAATATATTATTCTAAGTATATAATAATTATAAGTTAGGGGCAGTTATACTGAATAAAAGAAGTATAACAAGCCCTATTTTTATTTCAAAAAATTTAATTCTAAAGGCAAATTCTTGCCAAAAATTCAAAGGAGTGATTTTATGTTAAAACAAGATTTACTAAAACTAACAAATGATTACATATTTAAAAGAACATTTGGCTACAAAGGTGAAGAACCAGTAACAAGAATTTTTCTACGAGACCTTTTAAAAATGGAAATAAAAGAAATAGAACTAGATCAAAATACAATAACAGAAAAAGATATAATTACAGATAAGGTAGGAATTATGGATATAAAAGCGGAATTAAATAACAATATGGAATGTGATATAGAAATGCAAGTTGTTAATCAAAAAAATATAGAAAAACGAATTTTATTTTATTGGAGTAAAATTTACTCTAAAACAATAAAAGAGGGAAATGGATATGGAGCATTAAAAAAATCTGTAGTAGTTTTAATAGCAGATTTTGAATTTGATAGATTTCAATCAATAGAAAAATACTTAACAAAATGGAAAATTAGAGAAGAAGATTACCCTAAAATTGTGTTGACAGATGTATTAGAAATTTATATAATTGAGTTACCAAAGTATAGTAAATATGCAGTAAATGAAAAAATAGAGAGCTTAAATCTTTGGGTGAAATTTATAAAAAATCCAGAGGTGATAATAATGGTAAATAAAAATGATAGTAAAGAAGTTAAAGAAACAAAACAAGCAATAAATAAAGCTAAAGAAAGATTGCAAGAATTAAGTAATGATGAACATGAAAGATATTTAGCAGAACTTAGAGAAAAATATACTAGAGACCAATATGAGATACAAGCTTATGGATATGATAAAGGAATAGAAGAAGGGAAAAGAGAAGGCATAAAAAGAGGTATAGAAGAGGGAAAAAAAGAAAAGGCTATTGAAATTGCAAAAAAGCTATTATTACAAAATATCGATATGGCAGTTATTATAAAATGTACAGGTCTGACTAAAGAAGAAATAAATAAAATAGTATGAATTACATAATGATAGTAAATAAAAAATTTTTTTTCTAACATGTAATATCTTAAGTGAAAAAGATAAAATAAGTGGAAAATGGAGAATAGGACTGTTAATGTTTATGCCTATAATATTTATGTTGTGAAAATCAATTTTAAGACAATTTAATAAAAAGATAGAGTATCAAAAAAAGGTTCAAAAGGTAAACAACAAATCAGACATAGTTTGAATATTAACTTATAAGCAAATATTTATAGTTTTGTAATGTAATATTATTGACATAATATTACAAATGAATTAAAATATATATGGAGATACAATAAACATAGACATTAAAAACAATGTCTATGTATTTTTTTCTGAAAACAATAATAGGGGAGGTAATAATATTTGAAAAAGATAATATTAGAAGTATTAAAAAGAAGCAAATGGATAATTTTATTCGAAATCATTTTTATAATAATTAATATACTATTAACTACATATCCTGCTAAAATAATTGGTGAAATAATAGATTTAATGTATAACATGGATGAATTTAAAAATATCATATTACAAAAAACAGGTATAATGTTAGCTATTTGCATTGGAATACTAGTTGTTAGAACAATATGGAAATATCTAGAGATATCGATGTCTAATATATTTGTTACTACTCTAAGAAACAATTTATTTGAAAAACTTATGAAGATTCATTTAGAAGAATTAAAAGATATAAAAAATGGTCAAATAATGTCATATTTTGTAAGCGATATAAAAGCAATGAGAGCATTTGTATCAAGAGTTATTTCAACTGTTACAAGAATTATACTTACAGGTATAATTGTTATTGGAACTATGAGCATAAATGTTAATATAAATTTAACATTTGCAATAATAATACCAATAATAGTAACAACAATAATTATAGTTATATTAAAAAGTTATGTAGAAAAAAATTATAAAAATGCTCAAAAACAATTCACAGATATGTCTGAATATGTACAAGAAAGTACAGATAGTATAAGAACTACAAAAGCATATGTTGGAGAAGATAAACAAACAGAAGAGTTTATAGTAAAAAATAAAAATGTAAAAAATAGTAACAACAAATTAGAAATTTATTCTAATTTATTACATACTGTAATTCAAACTTGTGTGGGAATATGTTATGGAATTTCCATAATTTATGGCTCTAATTTAGTACTACAAAGTAAAATAACAGTAGGAGATTTAGTAGCTTTTAATGGATATATTGCTTTAATTGTTGGCCCTATGGCAGCAATTCCTTGGATTGTTAATAAATATAAAAGAGCAGTAGTATCGTATAATAGATTAAATGATGTTTTTTCTTTAAAGGAAGAAGATGTTGAGATTAATGAAAATAAGGTGAAATATGAGTTACAAGGTCATATTAAAATTGATAATTTAACATATACTTATCCAGGAACTAAAAAAGAAGTTTTAAAAGATATAAATTTAGAAATAAAACCTGGTGAAAATTTAGGAATTATTGGAGTACTCGGAAGTGGTAAAACTACTCTTGCAAACTTATTATTAAAATTATATAGAGTAAAAGAAAATAAAATTTATATAGATGGTAAAGATATAAATGATATAGACACTAAAGTTTTAAGGGAAAATATTTGTTATATTACTCAAGAAAACTTTCTTTTTTCTACTTCATTAAAAGAAAATATCAGTTTATTTAGAGAAGAATATAAAGATGAGGAAATAGAAAATAGTACAAAAAACGCTATTATTTATGATGATATTTTACAAATGCCAGAAAATATAAATACAATAATTGGAGAAAAGGGAATAGATTTATCAGGTGGACAAAAACAAAGAGTAGTAATTTCAAGAGCTTTTTTAAAGAAAAGCAATATATTAATTTTTGACGATACATTTTCAGCTTTAGATAATAGAACACAAGCAAGTTTATTAAAAAATATAAAAAAATTAACAAAAGATAAATCTTGTATAATTATTTCAAATAGAATATCAGATATAAAAGAATGTGATGAAATAATAGTATTAGAAAAAGGTAAGATTGTAGAAAGAGGAAAGCATGAGGAGTTAATAAATAACAAAAATAAGTATTACAAATTTTATAAAGACCAAATTAGTAAACCAGAAGATTCTATTTTAGCATAAATTTAAAATAAAAGAGGTGAAATAATGAAGAATAAAGCTACAATACAAAGAATAAAAAAAATGATAAAACCATATATTAAGTTAATTGTTATTTTATCTATAATAGCAATAATAATTGATATAGGAGAAATTATAAAACCATATTTAATAAAAGTAGTAATAGATGATTACATAAGTTTAAATATTTATCAAAAAGGTGCAATTACAGTTACAATGATTGGTATTGCATACTTAGCGATAGTATTATTTAGTAATATTGCAGAATTTATAGTAAAGATTTTAACAAGTAGAATGGGGGAAGATGTTGTATATGAATTAAGAAATAAAATTTACAGGTATATAGAATATAGTAATGTAAATTTTCATGATAAAACTCCATCTGGAAAGTTATTTGTTCGTTTAACAAGTGATGTTGAAGATATTTCTGCTTTATTTAAAGATGTAATTACAACATTTATAAAAGATGTTGTATTAATAATAGTTTTAATAGCTATGATGATATATATTAGCTATAAACTTAGCTTAGCATGTTTAATAATTGTTCCTTTAACAATAGTTGTATCATGTATAATGAGTAAAATGTTAAATAAAATTTATACATATGCTAAAAATGTAAGAACAAAATTAAATACATTTTTTGCAGAATCTATTTATGGAATAAAACTTATAAAGATTTTTAATAGACAATATGAAAAGCAAGAAGAGTGTAAAGATTTAAATGAAAAATTTATTAATGCAATAAAACCAGCAAGAATAATAGATTCTATGTTTCCAGCTATTATGCTTATAATAGAACATTTAGGCATATCTATAGTTGTGTGTGTTTGTACATATAAATTATTTGGGATTTCTTTAGATATAGGAATTATATACATGTTCATTACATATATTAAGCAAATTTTCGAGCCAATAAATAGAATTATAGAAAATATAGAATTAGTTCAAGAAGCTATAACTTCAATAGATAAGATATATGAACTTTTAGAACACGAAGAATATATAGAAAATATGGAAGATGGTAAGATATTAAAGCAAATAAAAGGAAAGATAGAATTTAAACATGTATGGTTTGCATATGAAAAAGAAAATTGGATTTTAAAAGATGTAAATTTTGTAATTAATCCAGGAGAAAGTATTGCACTAGTTGGTAAAACAGGTTCTGGAAAAACCACAATTACAAATTTAATAAATCGTTTTTATGAGATACAAAAAGGTGAAATTTTAATAGATGGAATAAATATAAAAGATATAAATATAAAGTCTTTAAGAAAAAGTATAGGAACAATTTTGCAAGATCCATTTATTTATGCAAGAACAATGAAAGATAATATAAAATTGTATTCTGAAATTGAAGATAAGAAAATTGAAGAAGCGGTTGATTTATCATCAGCAAGAGAACTTGTAAATTCACTTCCAAATGGATTAAATGAAATTGCAAAAGAAAGAGGAAATTCATTCTCATCTGGAGAAAAACAATTAATAGCATTTACAAGAATATTTGCACATAACCCTTCAATATTTATATTAGATGAGGCAACAGCAAATATTGATACAGAAACATAAAAAAGTATTCAAAAATCTATAGATGAAATTTCTAAAAATAAGACATCAATATTTATAGCACATAGATTATCAACAATAGTAAATGTTAATAAAATTATAGTTTTAGATAATGGAAGCATAATAGAACAAGGGAATCACCAAGAGTTAATGAATAAAGGTGGATATTATAGTAATTTATATGAGGCATATTATAAAACCTTGACAAAAAATGAACATATTGGTAATATAATCTAGGAAGAGTAGGAGGATTATATGCTTTTTTATCCAAATCGGTTATTTTGATAGTGTAAGAGATATAAAAATAGAATATTTAAGAGAAAACAATATAAAAGGAATAATATTAGATGTAGATAATACATTAATAGACTATTATAAGGTTTTTCCAAAAGGCACAAAAGAATGGGTACAAAATTTAAAACAGGAAGGAATTAAATTTTGTATACTTTCTAATAGTAATAGATTAGATAAAGTAAGTGAAGTAGCTAGCCAAATTGATGTGCCATATTTTTATTTTGGAAAAAAACCTTTAAAAATTGGATTTAATAAAGCTAGAAGAAAATTAGAACTAAACTCAAGTAACATTGCAGTAGTTGGAGATCAAATTATGACAGATATAATAGGAGCAAATAGATGTAGGATGTTTTCTATACTAGTAAAACCAATTAAAGAAAAAGATATTTTTATTACGAAAATAAAAAGACCAATAGAAAACTTTATTATAAAGAGCTATTTAAAAAAAGTAGCAGAAAATGAGAAAGGAAATTAGAAAATGTACATTAATGATATACATATACTGTATTATGTTCTATTCGGTTTTATAGGTATGATAATAGGACAATTTACTGATTGGTGTGCGATAAGACTTGGCGAGTATAAAAAAGTAGTTTCGAAAGATTTTTTTAAGATTTATTTAAAAAAATTAACACCTAAATATATATTAATGTTTATAAATGCTGGCTTATTTATAGCATTACTTTATACTTATGGATTATCAAATATAAAAACATATACATATATGCTTTTATCACCAATGTTAATAACAGTAATATTAATAGATTATAAGAAACAAATAATCCCTAATCGTTTAACATTAACAATATTTGAACTTGGACTAATATTCAGCTTTGTTCAAGGTATTTCAAATTTGAATATAGCAATAGATTCTTGCTTAGGAATGATTGTAGGAACAGGTACCTTCTTATTTATTACATTAGTGGGTTCTTTAATATCTGGAAAAGAAGCAATAGGATTTGGAGATGTAAAATTAGTAGGTGCTTTAGGGCTGTTTTTTGGATGGAGGAGTATAATTGCTATATCAATAATAGCATTTTTAGTGGGGTCTATATTTAGTATAATATTATTGATAGTAAAGAAAAAGAAAACAGATGAATATATTCCATTTGGACCATTCATTGTGCTAGCTTCTTTTATAATTATATTTGTTCCTTTTGAAATCTTATTAGGTGTGGTTGCAAATGCAATATCACTAATAAAAAAATAAAGTATAGGGTGATGTGTTTATGAATACAAAAATTAAATGGTTGAGAGATTCAATAAGAGTATTAGATATGCAAGGTATGATAGTTAGTAATCCTGTTAATATTAAATATTTAACTAATATAGATGCAGAAGGAGTATTATTAATAACAAGAAAAGAAAATTTATTTATAACAGATGGAAGATATATAGAACATGCTAATAGTACAGTTACTATTGATGACGAAATAATAGTTTGCAATTTTAAAGATATATCAAAAGAGGATTATGAAAATTTCTTTAATTATTGTGAAAATGTAGGATTTGAAGAAAATTATTTAACATATGCAGGTTATAAAGAGTATATTCATAAATATAAAATTAATAATTTTGAAGAAACAGAAGGAATAATAGAAAAGCAAAGAATGATAAAAGACGAAGAAGAAATAAATAATATCAAAATGGCTTGTAAGATAACAGATAATTGTTTTGA
>JAGATI010000025.1 GCA_017621295.1 Clostridia bacterium
CCCTAATTCATAATTCCATGCATCTTTTTCATAAAATATTTCTCTTGGTAAAAACATTAATTTATCCTCCATAAAAGTATTTTTACCGTTTATATAAAAAAAATACATATCTAAAATTCAAAAAGGAATTGCACATCTTTTATATCTTAAGATGTGCAATTCCTCTTCATCCATTCAATTCTCTCTTGATGCATTTTATCTCTTAATTCAGGTCCCGGAGAAAGATTGTATTTATTTTTTACATATTCTCCATCAATCTCTTTTAACATTTCTTTTCCGATTTTTGCAAATTCTATTTTTTCTTTTTGGTCTCCTCTACAGTTTCTATCACATTCTACTACTATTTCTAAACCATCTAATCCAAGTTCTGTTTTAGCAACATTTTCTATAAATGTAACTTTCTTGCTTGCCTTCATTTTATAAAATATTCCACCGTCTCATATGCTCTTTGCAAGATGTTTTTCCACATTTCATCCAAGAATTCGGTATTTTTAATCTTTTACATAAGTTTTCTACTTGCGTTATCCCTTTTTCTTCATGTCTTATATGATGTGGATACTCCTCTTTTTTAGTTAAACCTTTTCCTAAATCATGTACTAATACACTAAATCTTACTTTTTCATTTTCTGTAAGTTTTGCACTCATATCTAAAGCCAGCATAGTATGGTTATAGCTATCTCCTTCTGGATGATATTTTACTGGCTCTCCTGCCCCAATTAGCTTTTCTATTTCTTTAAAATGCACATCTAATACATCTGCCTTTTTTAGTACTTCAAAAAATATTGATGGCTTATTGGTTCTTAATGCTTTTCTTAATTCATCAAAAACTCTTTCTGCTGATAGATATTTAAGTTCTGATTTTAAATCTTTCATAATATTTATTGTATTTTCATCAATCTCAAAATGTAATTTACTTGCAAATCTTGCCACTCTATATACTCTTAATGGATCTTCTATAAAACTTTTAGAAGTTGCCTTTATAACTTTTCTTTCTAAATCATCTCTTCCGATTGAAAGGATCTATTATTTCTTTAGTTAACACATCTTCAGCTATAGAATTTATTGTAATATCTCTTCTTTTTAAATCCTCTAATAAAGTAACATTTCTTCCAGAAATAATTTCAAATCCTTTATGTCCTTTTGCTACCTTTCGTTCAAGTCTCGCCATTGCAAATTCTTTTCCATATAAATCAAATACTTTAAAATCCTTTCCTCTCTTTATAGCATTCGGAAAAAGTCTTTCAAATTCATCTGATTCTAATCCAACTACACAATAATCCTCATCATGATTTACTTTATTTAATAATTTGTCACGAACAGCTCCTCCTACTAAATAAAGTCTTCCACCTTTTTGTTTAATTTCCTCAGCAATTTTTTTAATATCATAATCTTCTAATTTACTCATTCAAATATACTCTTCTTCCCCGATAACTATCTCTAAAAATTCATTTCACAATTATTAGTATATATATCTCTTTGAATTTATTTAAAACTTATTTACTTATTTTTTGTGCAATAACAGCTTTAATCTTTATTCCCTGTTCCATAAACATTTTTTCATGTTCAGTTTGAATATTATCCCAAAAATCTTTTTCATTTTCTAAGTCATATGTCTTTTTTATAATTTTAAAACCAGATTCTTGAAGATATCCTAAAGAATCTGTAAACAATCCATCATCATCTGTTTTAAAAAATATTTCCCCATTTTCTTTTAAAAATGTTTTATATTTTTCTAATTGCCTTGTATGTGTTAATCTCTTTTTTCTATGTTTTCCTCTTGGCCATGGATTACAAAAATTAATATATATTCTATCTATATTATCTTGCTCATTCATTATTAATAATATTCTTTCAATGTCAAATCTTGTTAAATAAACATTATTAACTTCCTTTTTTTCTTCTTTATACTTTTCTTCTATATTTCTTTTAGCAAGCCCTAGCATTGCATCAACTACATCTATAGCAATATAATTTACATCTGGATTTTTTACAGCCAAATTTGCCATAAAGCTTCCTTTACCACATCCTAATTCTAGACGAATTGGATTATCGTTTTTAAAAACTTCTTTCCATTTCCCTTTATAGTCTTCTGGATTATCTATATAAAATTTACTTGCTTCTAATTCTGGTCTAGCCCATGGTTTAAATCTTATTCTCATTTTTTATTTCATTCCTTTCTGATATTATCATCCCTTTATCCATTAAATTAAATAACTAGCATATAATGGAACCGATTTTATTCCATTTTCGAATCCAAAATTATTAGCTGAAATCCTAATTGCATACTTTGGATTATTTTCCTTAATATATAAATTAAGGCTTTTAGATTTTTTATTAGTATCTGCTTTAACTTCAATTGGAATGATACCATCATTTGTATCTATTAAAAAATCTATTTCTGCAACTTGATTTTCTGCCCAATAAAAAATACTATGACCTGATATTACTAACTCATTTGCTACATAATTTTCTGCAATAACTCCCTTGTATTTTATATCTTCATTCAATAAAATTTTATTATATGGCATTTCTAACATTTTAGACAATATCCCACAATCACTTAAGTATAATTTAAAATTATCATTAACCATAAACCCTTTTAAAGGTGTTTCAAATCTATTTACAAAATAACAAGGAATAATAAGTCTACTTGAAACAAGCCAATCCATACTAGACTCATAATCTCTTCTTCTAGCATTTTTATCTATTTTACTAAATTGAAACTTCTTATTTTCTTTTGCTAATTGACTTGGAATATTTTTATAAATCTTTTCTATCTTTACAGTTTCATAATGATTTAATGTATATTTTTGCATATCTGCAATATATGCATCTATTATTGATGATATAATGTTACTATCAAAATTTATAATATTTAAATTTTCACTAACTATATTTTTTACAGCTTCTGGCATTCCACCTGTACATAAAAATAATCTATAAAAATTCAACAATTTTTCATGTAATGAATCTACCATTTTTCTATTTTCTATAAAACATTGCTCTATTTCATCAATTATCATATTTTGTCCTATTGCCATAAGAAATTCCTTCATATTCATAGGATACATATATTCTATTCTCACTTTTCCTACTGGAAATGAACTATTAAAACGTTTTAGTTTTACACCTAATAAGGAACCTGCACATATGATTTTATATTTAAATTTGCTCTCACAAAAATATTTTAATGAAGATATTAATTTTTATTATTATTGTATTTCATCAAAAAATACAACTGTATCTTCAGTTATATTTTTATTTAATATTAATTGCAATTTTGATACCTTTTCTTCTGTATCTATTTGCATTTCAAATAATTCTACAATTTTAGAATTATCAATTAAGTTTATATATATATAATCTTTAAAATTTTCTCTGCAAAACTTATCTATTAAATACGTTTTACCAATTTGTCTTGCTCCAACTACCATTAAAGGAATAGTTATATTTTTTTCTTTCCATTCTATTAATTTCTCTTCGAATATTCTTTTCATTTCCTCACCCTGATTATAGTATATTACAAATTTTATATAATATCAATATTAGTTTCACGTTTTTATTTTACTTTTTCTTGTGTTGTTTCACACTTTTTAAAGATAACTGTTTGCTTCATTTCACATTTTTATAGTATATATTGTAATATGTGAACATATTTTCTTCATGATTTTGTAAAGCAATGACGTGCTCACTATGAAAAGTGAGCACGCCTTAGAATCAGTCAGTTTGAGACTGATTATCAGACTTACAAGAAATATAAGCCTTAACCATTTCGTGAAGAATTTCCAAATCTGAAGTTTCTAGATTTGCTCTTTCTAAAGTATCAAAAAAAACCTTAAGAGACGCCTTCGTTTCTGCTATTGGATATTGGTATGGAATTTTCAAGTCCTCTGAAATCCAAAAAAGCATCTTTTCGTATGGAATTCTCAGAGCATTACAGAGTCTTAGCATATCACCAATATCGTTCAGCTTATACTCTATAGTTTCTCCAGCTTTTCTAGCCCCATAACCCAATTCAATTCTAGTAACATATGTTGAACTTTTTCCAATTAGCTCCGCCAGCTCCTTAATTGATAAATCTAGAACTTGTTCTCTTGCCTTCCGAATTTCTTGGCCTGGGCGATATTCGATTTCATTAAAGTTAACCCCCACAGAAATCACTCCTTAAAAATAATTATTTTATAAAAGCTATAAAAGTCTGACCAACAGGATATTACCTGTACTTTTATAGTAACTATTGTACCTCATATTTATGTGAATTTCAATATTTTATCCATATAATTTCATCTATATTCCTTATATTTTGACAATAACATTCCACTTTTTTACTTCAATACTAAATCCATACAACTCAATAAAATTAGTGTAAAATATGTTACACCAAATCTAAAATTGCTACATATTTTACACTAATTCCTTAACTTTTTCTTTATAACTAATTATAAAAATTAAATTCCCATTATTGAATATCCACTATCAGCATAAAGCACTTGACCTGTTACTGCAGATGACATATCACTAAATAAGAATGTTGCAACATTTCCAACTTCTTCTTTTGTAACATTTCTTCTTAATGGTGATTTTTCTTCAACAACTGTTTGTATTGAACCAAAATCTTTAATTCCTTTAGCAGATAATGTCTTAATTGGCCCTGCTGAAACTGCATTTACACGGATTCCTTCTCTTCCTAAATTATCTGCTAAATATCTAGTACTACATTCTAATGCTGCTTTTGCAACACCCATAACATTATAGTTTGGTAATACTTTAGTAGAACCATGATATGTTAAACATACTAAACTTGCATTTTCATTTAATAAATCAATTTCTTTTGCAATTCTAGCAATTGCTACAAAAGAATATGCACTAACATCATTTGCATGTGTAAATCCTTCTTTACTTGTATTTATAAAATCATTTTTTAAATCTTCTGTATTAGCATGTGCTATTGCATGTAATATACCATCTACTTTTCCAAAATCTTGTTTTACTTTATTTAAAGATTCTCTAACTACATCATCTTCAGATGCTTGATCACATGTATAAGCTTTTGCTCCTTCAAATTCAGAAATTAGTTCTTCTATTTTTTCTTTATTTTCTTCTCCTACATATGTAAATGCAAGTTTTGCACCTTGTTCATATGCTGATTTTGCAACACCATAAGCAATACTCCATTTATTTCTAAGTCCCATTATTAATATTGTTTTATCTTTTAAAATCATTTTTTTATCCTCCTATTTATTTTGATTATAATCTTTCAAATTATCTATTAACTCAAATCTAACTTTTTGACCTGTAATATATTATTATATTTCTATTCTTCATACTTTTTTATTACAACAGAACTATTATGTCCACCAAATCCTAATGAATTAGACATTGCATATTTAATTTCAGTATTTCTTCCTTTATTTGGAACAATATCTAAATCACATTCTTCATCAGGCACTTTATATCCAATAGTTGGTGGTACAAATTTATCATTTATTGCTTTTATACATACAATTGCTTCTACTGCTCCAGCAGCTCCAAGTAAATGTCCTGTATTACCTTTAGTTGAGCTAACCATAACTTTTTGGCATGCTTTTCCTAAAGCTGTTTTTATTGCAGATGTTTCAAAAGCGTCATTTAAATGTGTTGATGTTCCATGAGCATTTATGTAATCTATATCTTCTTTATTTATCTTTGCATCTTCTATAGCACTTACCATTGCACGAGCACCCCCTTCTCCTCCTGGTGCTGGTGAAGTAATATGATATGCATCTGAACTTGCTCCATATCCTACTATTTCTGCATATATTTTTGCACCTCTTCTCTTTGCATGTTCATAATCTTCAAGTATTAAAACACCTGCTCCTTCTGCCATTACGAAACCGCTTCTTTCTTTATCGAAAGGAATACTTGCTCTTAATTTATCTGTACTTTGAGATAAAGCTTTCATGTTTGTGAAACCTGCAACGCCTGTTGGTGTAATTGTACTTTCTGCTCCTCCAGCAATAACAGCATCTTGATATCCATGTTTAATTAAACGATATGCTTCACCAATAGAATGTGTAGAACTTGCACATGCAGTTACCATTCCAAAAGATTCTCCTTTAGCTCCTAATTCTATAGATACATTTCCTGATGCCATGTTTCCAATACACATTGGAATATACATTGGAGATACTCTATCTGGACCCTTTTGGTATAATAAATTAGTTTGATCTTCTATAGTTCTTAATCCACCAATACCTGTACTAATAATTACTCCTACTTTATTCATATTGGTATTTTCTTCTGTTATTCCACTATCCTTCATCGCTTCTTTTGCTGCAATTATAGCAAATTGAGAAAATCTTTCTAATCTCTTAACACCTTTTCTATCAAAATAATCTTCTGGCATGAAGTTTTTTACTTCTGCTGCAAGCTTTACTTTATAATCTGTAGTATCAAACTGACTAATCTCATCTATACCACATTCTCCTTTTTTTATACCTTCCCAAAACTCATCTACTGTCTTTCCTATAGGTGTTATTGCACCCATACCTGTTACTACAACTCTTCTTTCCATTTTACCTTTCCTTATATAATATATTTAGGTTTTTTACTTTTAGGAATTTACCTATAACCCCACATTTTATTGTATTGCTTTATTTTACATTAATTTATGCTATTATAGATATAATCGCAATTTTTAAAAATATTTATGTATTATTGGACATAATTTACTACAATAACATAATTTAATTAGTACCTCTAGATATTATCTTTTTCTTGTGCTTGTACTGCTGTAATTGCAATTGTATCACAAACTCTTTCTACACTACATGCTCTTGATAAATCGTTAATTGGCTTTTCTAATCCTTGACATGCAGGTCCATACATACGCACATTAGAAAATCTCTCGAAAATCTTGTATGCTATATTTCCTGCATTTATATCTGGAAATATTAATACATTTGCTTCACCTTTCAATTCTCCATTTGGTGATTTCATTTTAGCAACTTCTGGCATTATTGCAGCATCTATTTGTAATTCTCCCTCACAAATCAAATTTGGAACTTTCTTTTTTAAATGCATGGCTGCTTTTGCAACTTTTTCTGTAGAAGCTGATTTAGCACTTCCCAAAGTAGAATAAGATAAAAATCCAACTTTTGCCTGTTTTTTAAATAACCATTCATATGTTCTAGCAGATACTTTTGCAATTTCTGCTAAAGCAAGATATCCTGGTTCTTCATTTAATGCACAATCTGAGAATAGAAATGTATAATCTTTATTTCCAAAATCCTCATTTTCGTGTTCTACAATAAAAAATGTAGATAATAATTTTGTATTTTTTGTTTTAAATATTTGCATCATTGGATGTAAGATTTGCTTTGTTGAGTGGTTAGCTCCTGCAACCAATCCATCTGCTTCATCTAATTTAGCCATCATCATTCCAAAATATAGTGGGTCTAGCAAAAATTTATCTGCCTCTTCTTTAGTGTAATTACACCTTTTACTTAATTTTAAAAATTCTTCTACATATAAATCATGTCTTGAATCTTTACTTGGCTCTACTATTTTTATATTTTCAATATCTATATTTTGCTCATTTGCTATTTTATAAATATCTTCTTTTTCTCCTACTAAAATGATATTTGCAAGTTTTTGACTTGTCACAATCTTTGCTGCCTTTAATATACGCGCATCTGTAGCTTCTGGCAATACTATTGTTTGTTTATTCGATTTTGCCTTTTCTTTAATATTTTCTATAAAATTCATGAATTTAAACCTTTCTTTTTATGCATTTAATCTATATTATAAAAAATCCATTATTATTTATATAACAAATTTTGTAAAAAGTCACTATACTAATTGGTCATTTTTACAGTTTTTTTACTATTTTTAATATTATTAATACTTTTATTTCTGATATATTCTACTACAAAATTCATAAGAAATAAAGTGTATTTTAATACTCTTTACTTAAATAGTTACAGGTTAATAGTTTTAAATTTCACAAGTAGGCTTTAGGTAG
>JAGATI010000132.1 GCA_017621295.1 Clostridia bacterium
CATTAAGAGATACAATTTCTTGCGTAGATAATATTCCACTAATTGCTTCTAGTATAATGAGTAAAAAGATTGCATCTGGTGCTAATAAAATTGTATTAGAAGTAACTGTAGGAAGTGGAGCTTTTATGAAGACTTTAGATAAAGCCAAGGAACTTGCTAATATGATGATAAGAATTGGAAACTTAGCAGGAAGAGAAACTGTATGTGTATTAACTAATATGGATGAACCAATAGGATATTCTATAGGAAACACATTAGAAGTAATAGAAGCAATCGAAAGCTTAAAAGGTAATATGGAAGATGATGTTAGAGATATTGTATTAGAACTTGGTAGTCAAATGATAAAACTATCTGGTAATGGAGATGATATAGAAGTTAATAAAAAGAATATATTAGAAAATATAAATAGTGGAAAAGCATATGATAAATTTATCCAACTTGTAAATAATCAAGGGGGAGATATAGATTTTTTGCAAAATACAGAAAAACTAAAACTTGCGAAATATAAAATACCTGTATTTTCAGAAAAAGAAGGATATGTACATAGCATAAATGTAGAAAAGTTAGGCAATATATCTTGCTATTTGGGTGCAGGGAGATTAAAAAAAGAAGACGAAATCGATAATCAAGTTGGAATAATTGTAAAAAAGAAAGTTGGAGATAAAATAGATATAAATGAAGAATTAGCATATATTTATGCTAATGATTTAAGTATAGGAAATAAAGCTATAGAAGAAATAAAAGATTGTTATAATATAATAAATGAAAAAGCAGAAAAATTAAAAAGCATTTTAGGAATTATAGCCTAAATGTGGAAAAAAAGATGTCAAGAAGTTGCTAAAGGGTGCCAAAATGGACGGGGTATATTGACGATTTTTCATAAAATTGCCAATATATCTCGTCCATTTTGGCACTAGTTCTTGGGTTACTATTTTAGGACCCCCTCCTTTGGTAACTTCTTGGCACCCTTTAAAATTTTATTTTTTTAAATTCATCTAATTCAAAAAAACGATTTAAATTTTTTGTTGTTATACCAGTCTGATAAGATATATCGTCAATAGAAGTCATATTATTTTCAGACAAAAAGCCTCTTAATTTATCGATATCGGAAATATCCTTTCCAGAGCATGTAGGACAAACATTAGATTCAGAAGTATGAAATGAACCACATCTTGTACATTTATTTAATTCCATAATAGCCTCCATCCAGAGTAGTAATATTATACTCTAACAAATTTTACTAAAAACTTTTATTTTTAATAAGAAGAATGAAAAAAGTTTTTATAGTATTGATTCTAACACAGAAAAAAATAAAAATAAATAAATTCTAAAAAATACTTGAAAAAAATAAATTAATGTAATATTATGTTTTTCGATTATAATTAATGGAGTTTGTAAAAATTGTAAGGAGGCAAAAATATGAAAGCTTATGTATGTAAGATTTGTGGGTACATTCATATGGGAGAAGAAGCTCCTAATAGATGTCCTATGTGTGGAGCATCAAAAGAAAAATTTGAAATAAAAGAAGAAAAGGGAGGAAATAATATGAAAGAATTAAAAGGAACAAAAACAGAAAAAAATCTAATGGAAGCTTTTGCAGGTGAATCACAAGCAAGAAATAAATATACATATTTCGCAAGCAAAGCAAAAAAAGAAGGATATGAGCAAATTGCAGCCATTTTCCAAGAAACAGCAGACAATGAAAAAGAACATGCAAAAATGTGGTTTAAATTATTAAATGGTGGTGAAATATCAGATACAGCAAGCAACTTAAAATCAGCAGCAGAAGGAGAAAACTTCGAATGGACAGATATGTATGATAGAATGGCAAAAGAAGCTAAAGAAGAAGGATTTGACCATATTGCATATTTATTTGAAGAAGTTGCAAAAATAGAAAAAGAACATGAAGAAAGATATAAAAAATTATTAGCAAATGTTGAAAACGGATTAGTATTTAGCAAAGATGGAGATAAAATTTGGAAATGTAGAAATTGTGGACATATTGTAATTGGAAAAGATGCTCCTGACGTTTGCCCAGTTTGTAACCATCCAAAAGCATATTTTGAAATAAAAGCTGAAAATTATTAAAATATAGAAAATTAAGTAGAAATTTATTATGAAATGAACCAAAATTGTTAAGCATATTTGTTTAATAAGTTTGGTTCATTTTTTATAAATTTTACTTTTTATAACTAAAAAACATTGTTAATAGTTAGTCTTAATTTCTAAATCACATATAAAATTAGTCCGTAGCCTGTGTATTTATATATAA
>JAGATI010000133.1 GCA_017621295.1 Clostridia bacterium
AAGGGCGAGAGACATGTCTACACTCATTCTAGATAACTTTCTATTAAGTACATAAAATTTTCTGTTTTATGTTAGCTATCAATGAACGGAAGTCATATGACTTAGTGTTTGTTATTGACAATAATTTTACAATTTGCTTACCTGTTCCATATTCCATATATTAATAATTTTTAGTTGTTGTTACAAATATAGTTATACAATAAGCATATTTCATATATTCAATGTTAAACAAATATAAAGCAATCAAAATTCTATTATTTGTACCATGATGGTATGTCCATGAACTTACAACCATCAAACATACCTGTCATAGCCACCCAATGTGCAATTCCCCAACATTCTAAATCTTGACATAAGCTTTCACAGTTTTCAAACATACTTATAAAGTTCTTAACATTGTTGACATTCCATTTGCTTATGTCTTGATCAAATTTCTTACATCCTGAAAACATTTCTCTCATGTTTAATACATTATTCACATTCCATTTAGATATGTCACTATTGAATGCTTTACATCCAGCAAACATTGCGTCCATGTTCTTTACTTTACTTACATTCCATTTGCTTAAGTCTTGATTGAATTTGTCACAATAATAGAACATACCATCCATATATTCAACATTACTTACATCCCAATTACTTAAGTCACAATTGAATCCTTTACAACTATAGAACATATCTGACATATCTCTAACATTACTGACATTCCAACCACTAATATCTATTTTACTAAAATCTAATATGTCTAATGTATAGTCAGCATATGAACTGAACAATTCAGACATATTTGTAATGTTTGTTACATCAATACAACTGAAGTCATATATGCCTTCTCTCATTAATTCATTCATATTGTCTATGAGTTCTCTTTTTGTCTTAGGATAATATCTATACTGATTTATCTTTGATAATATTTTCTTATTTATTAGAAATTTATTTATATTAATCATAATATATATTAAATTAAAAAAGGTGGTTGATTAATCAACCACCCTCTTACATTATTTTATTTATAACTAAAATCAGGATCACAATACATTACTCTAAATCTACTTCCTGCAACAACCTTACATCTTGATTGAATCTCATCAAAATAATACTTACCATCAGTATTGTTTACAATCAATATTACTAGACCTTCTAGTTGCTTTATGCCATTAGTAATCTTTTCAACATTTATATTCTGAAAATATCCATCAGTAATGACAATATTCAAGAATGATTCTTGTGCATTTTTCTTTACATCATTCAACAAATCACCAAAGTCATACGTTCCACCACCGGTACGTACAGAATGAGTAAATGGAATTTCTCTCATTTCTGTAGTAAATGCAAACTTTCTCATTTTTATCTTAGATGCATCAACTATACTGTCTCGAGAAAATTCTTTATATAATGCTTGACATATGCCTTGTGCTGCTGCATTTACATGTTCAATAACTCCATCCATAGATGATGATGCATCTATAAATACAGATAAGTCAAATCCTACTTTATTCTTAAGTTCTTCTCTACCTTGCAATACTGGACGGCTTCTAGAAGTAAGATCCGCAGATGTAAATGCTCGTTCACCTCTACGCATTCTATTATATGTGTTCTTATAGTCTTTCTTATTATGCAACTTCTGATGAATAAAAATCTTAGCTTGAACAATTGTATCTTTAAACCATGATTGTGGACCACGATCTGTAGATATCTGCATACCGTTATTGTTCATTTGTTTAGATATTTTACATTTGTTGACAAAATCCTTAAGTGCACCTGTTGCTTCTTGGATATGCTTCTTTACAATCTTTTCAGCATAAGCTCTTGTCTGTTTTATTAATTCTGCATCTTTAATGCCTCCTGGATTTGTACCTGCATTTTGTGGCGAATTGTCATCTACAGGATCAAGTTCATTTTCGTCATCATCATTTCCTTGATTTTGAATTAATTGTGAATTTTCTGCAATACGTTGTTGTTCTTTAGCTAATTCTTCATCTTGTCTTGCCTTATCTGCAGATGCTTTTGCTTTTGCTCTATTTCCACTCTTTGCAGCATCTTTTGCAGCATTTGCTTGCTTTTCAGCATCAGCAGCTAAATCTTCTGCAGCCTTTGCAGCATCTTGAGCTTCTTTGTTGCCAGGTTTGCTATTTGCGGCTTCTCTTGCATTCTTAGCGGCTTCTTTTGCATTTTTTGCACTTTCTTCTGCATCTTTTGCAAGTTCTTCGGCACTCTTTCCACAAGCATTGTCAGCAGCTGAACATGCCTTCTGCATTTCTTCAGAAGCTATTTTTGCTTGTTTTTCTGCTTCTTTTGCATCTCCTCTTTCAGCAGCTTCTTTAGCTTTATTTGCAGCTTCTCTTGCTTTCTTAGCAGCTTCTTTAGCTTTATTTGCTTCTTTTTGTCTTTGTTGACGATCTGAACTAGTTCTATTTTTAGATTTACTATTATCAGTACCTCCACCATTTCCAGATTTGCCGCCACCATCTACGATGTTGTCATCATCATTATCTCCTGATTTACCTTCACCATTTCCATTATTGGAGTTATTTCCATCTCCATCACCATCATCATTTACATCACCATCTCCGTCAACACCTTGTTGAGCTTCTTTAGCTTTCTTTTCTGCTTCTTTAGCAGAATTTTCAGCATCTTTGGCAGCCTTTTGTGCTTGATTCTTCTTTAATTCTTCAAGATCCCAAGGTATTGGTTGAAGACCTTCACCTCCACCTCCGCCTCCATTAGGACCTTCTGGTTCTATTTTTGTTATTCCTTGCTCTAATCCTTGAAGAATTTCTTGTATTGCCTCATTATATCCAGCATTATACCAATCAGAATTAGAATTCTTTGCTTCATTGGTTGCATACATCATTGCACCTTTAAGCCTAACATTTGTTGGTAATGGGCTGAACTTCTTTGGATCAACTAAACCTGCCAACACATCCTTTATAGCTTGAGCACGTCCCTTCTTATAGTCATCTGGAATTTGTGGTTGTGGTGGTTGTGGTCCTCCTCCACCTTGTGTTTTTTGTATTCTTACTTCTTTTGGCTTTAGCTTCTTAAGTCCATTTTTCTTTTCTGGTGAAAGATTTATGAGCTTCATATATAGAGTATATTGAGTATCTACTTTTCTATCATACTTAACACCATAGTCTCTATATATGAGATCAGGAAATATACCCTTTAGAGGTGGTCTTTTGTTTTGTTTGTTTATTACTGACAAAAAGTCATTAATTACACAATCTGAAGCAATATTCAACAGCTCATGATCATATTCAATACCTTTTGCCCTAATTTTCTCTCCAACTTCAAATGTATCCCATATTTGATGAAGACATTCATGACAATATATGAAATACCATGTCATAAAATTGTCATTGTTATCTGGAACAACTTCTGTAGAACAAGGATAATTCAATGATATTATTTTGTCAGGTGTCGTATATGCAATAGCATCTTTTTGTAATATATACCTAACACATGGCAACATCTCATTATAATATTTGGTATCTTCATTCTTTGACCATCTATCAAACATATCAAACATAAATCCACGATCATCCATCAATTCATCATGATAATCATAATCTATGTCTAATATAGATTTTCTTGGTAATGCCATAATATCTTTATTGAATATTGGATATTCGGCAACTAATTCTTTTAATGAGTGCATTTTATTTAATTTTTAAATGTTATTAATTTTATGCAAATATAGTTACTTTTGTTGAAAATTTCAATAAATTTTATTCATTTAACATATATAGATTTTCAACAGGCTTTGTTATAAGTCCTCTACATACGCATCCTCTTTTTGTTATCAAAGACTTAGGATCTCTTATTATGAATCCCTTATTTGCTTTTATTGCATCTAAATATCCTTGAGTATAGTTATAGTCATGTGAATATCTATCAATAGAATCAACATACTTTATTGTTGGTGTTTCTGATAAGCAAAATGCTAAAAACTGATCATCAGTATCAAAAAACATTAGGTCTTTAGTGGACATTTTCATTGTACTTATAATATTCAAATATTAATTTATGTTTTGATATATAAAAATAAAAATGCATCATATACCTTATTGTATATGATGCATTTATTTTATGTATTAATATATTGAATTAATAATTAGTCTCTATTTGATCTACTAAATCTACCAGTTCTACCAGAACCACCACTGCGTTGCTTAATTAAGTGACGAATTCTAGTATTTACTAAGAATTGTTGGCCATTGGTATTATCTTCAAGCCATTTGTCAATGTCAACTATCCAATGCCCACCCTTTGCTTTCTTAAGAGCTTCCTCATCTTTTGTCTTAAATTTTGGCTTTTTACCAGCTTTTGACATTCTCTTTAGAAGTCTTTGATATACTTCTGCTGTAACACCAGTTATGTCTGGATTAAATATTTCCGTAATTGCATTGTCTTCTGTACATAAGAAACGTTTATTCATTGCAATGTCAGGCAAACCTAATTCCTGAATTTCCTTCTTATTTGGATCAGCCCAGAAATATCCTGCTTCCAATGCAACCATAATTGATTCTTCTGCAGGTGTTGTATCAAAATCAACACTATTACTATTAGAAGAATTACCATCTTCTTTATAATTATGATCCTTTTTCCATTTGTCATATATGAATTCCATCACCATTTTGACAAATTCATCCTTGTCACTATTTGATATCTTAGAACTTGGGTCTATTACTTTGTCAAGTCTCTCATCTCTAAACTTATTTTCGCTAGCAAAAGCCTTTAATGAATCAAATGTATCTTCATCTAATGCAGTTATCATCCAATCAAATAGAATACGCTCAACATTACGGGGACTATATAGATATTGCCATAGAGAATGTAAGTCTTCCAAAAATTCATCTCCAAATACATCATCAAACTTATCATGGAAATATTCAAATGTGTTGTCCCAAGCATCTAATGTACCAGCTTCCCACTTAATAATAGGATCAAAACGGTCAATCAATGGCTGGTTCAATGCTGACAATGTCATATTTTCTTCATCTAAGTTACCAGCAGCACCAACAATCATATTAGGTATGCGTACACCACAGATAACATGTTCAAGAACAATAGGCATAAGTGCATTAAGAACTTCACCATTAGCTTGATTCATCTCATCAAAAAACAATAAGAACTTCTCATCTGGATGTTCCTCCATATATGTAAGCCAACCAGGATGAGAATATTCCATATATAGAGCACCTGTCTTCTTTCTTGTTGCTGCAACAGGAATACCACCAAGATCCGCTGCTATAGCTTTATCAAGATATACAACCAATGTAGTATATCCCATCTTAGCAGCTATATCTTGAACAATTGATGTCTTTGCCCATCCAGCTTTACCTTGAATGAAGAAGTCACCAGTTCCTTTTTTCTTATTTATTCTAAATCTCTCCCAAACACGATTGACATTCTTATCTTTTTCATAACTTACACACCAGTTAGCATAGTCTTGTGCCCAATTCTTATAAGGGGGATTTACTGCCCATGCATCTCTCTCACTACCATTGTCATTTGCAGATACGCCTGACTTAACCTTAGATTTTCCAATTGACTTTACTTTAGTTACGTCAACATCATGAATGTCAACTGCATTAGCAATTCGAGGATCCTCTTTCAGTTTCTTAGGATCAGTTGAAAACTTTTCTGCTTTTGCCTCATAGGCAGCTACATAATTTGCTAAATTTTTCATCTATTTTTTAACTTTGAAGTTTATGTTTTTATATATAGTTTAGCTTAGTAAATTTTTCAAACTTTCATCATCTTTATTATTTGAAATTCTATCTCTGACAAGTTGCTCTATCTCTTCATAGAATTCATTATTTTCTCTAAATAGATTCAATAATGCATTCCTTCCTTGACATATTTTAGCATCTTCATAAGAGAACCAAGATCCTGACTTATGTATTATGTCATATTCAACTGACATATCGGCAATTTCAGCCACCCTATTTATTCCCTTACCATATTCAATTTCAAATTCTGCTTTTCTAAATGGAGGAGCAACTTTATTCTTAACTATCTTTATTTTAGTAAGATTAGCAACGGCATCTTCACCATCTTTTATAGATGTTGACTTACGGACTTCAACACGTATGGATGCATAGAACTTAAGTGCATTTCCACCTGTTGTTGTCTCAGGATTTCCAAACATAACACCTATCTTTTCTCTTATTTGATTTATGAATATGCATAAGCAGTTTGTCTTAGATATTATACCTGTCATCTTTCTAAGTGCTTGAGACATAAGTCTTGCTTGAAGTCCTATTCTTGCTTCTCCCATAGCACCATCAATTTCGGCTTTTGGTGTGAGAGCAGCAACAGAATCTATGACACATACTCCTATCTTACCTGTACTTATCAGCTTTGTTGCTATGTCAAGACAATCTTCCCCACAATCAGGTTGTGCAAACAACAGACTGTCAACGTTAACACCAAGATTAGACGCATACTCTCTATCAAATGCATGTTCAGCATCTATATATGCAGCCTTAAGTCCCATTTTTTGTGCTTCAGCCACAGCATGTATTGCTAATGTAGTCTTACCACTAGATTCTGGACCATATATTTCTACTATACGGCCCTTTGGATATCCTCCTATACCAAGTGCTTGATCTAAAGCTATTGAACCAGAATGTATTGCTTCTATATTCATAGTAGGAGATTCTCCAAGCATCATAACAGAACCAGTCCCATATTGCTTATTCAACTCTTTCAATATAGATTCTAATGCATGATCTTCACCAAACTCTTCTTCTAATATTGTCTTCTTAGCCATATAGATATATTTGCATAATACATTCAATTTTATATATAAAAATAAATGTTGAATTTTAATTGATAAATAACTATATTAGATATAAACAATTAAACATTATGAATAGAGAAAAATTTGAAAAGTTCATCAAGGACAATGAAAAAACAATTGCAAACTTTGCATTTGATGCATATAGAGTACATAATGAAGTAAATCAGTCATATGATGGACAACCATACTTCACACATTTTTCAAATGTTGCTCATACAGTACAACAATATGCATCAGATATTTGTCTAAAGGAAGACGACATATTACCGATTATGTTTGGTGCATATTTTCATGATTCTATAGAAGATGCTAGACTTACATATAATGATGTTATGAAGATAGCAAAGAAATACATGGATGACAGGCAGTCAACTATAGCTGTTGAAATAGTATATGCACTAACAAATGAAAAGGGTAGGACAAGAAAAGAGAGAGCAAATGACAAATATTATGAAGGAATACGAAATACCCCTTATGCTCCTCTTGTAAAGCTTGCTGACAGATATGCAAATATGCATTATTCATATGAAAATAAGAGTAGAATGATTGATGTATATAATAAAGAACTAAAAGAATTCTTATATAATATAGTATGGGAAGATGCTTCTCAAAGATATCAGCTACCAAAAGATTTAGTAAATGAAATTAAGAAATTTAAATTATGATACAATATTCAAAGTGCATTAAGTATACATATGGAGATGAAAATTATGATTTTGTTCCTGGTAGGATATATCTTATAGATGTAGAATATGGAGAAGCATATCAATATGACAAAAAGAGATACTATTTTGTACCTATGCATGAATGGTTTGACATATTGAATCCAGTAAGTCCATATGACATGATTAAGCATAAGATGAGAAGATTCATATCAAAATACATATATAATATAGATAAGAAGAAATGACAGACAACATCATTAAACAATTGGTTGAATATTGGGAAAATATGCAACCATGGTTAGATGAGGATTCTATACCAGACATACCAAAAGTAGACAAATATGTATATGACAACCACATATTGCCATCAATAATAAGATGTGGTGGCATACCTAAGTGTAAGCTAAGTGTTGGTACTGTGTATAGAGGATCATGTAGAAATTCAGATAAAGCAATATGGGATGGAAATCAATTTATATATGTAAGATACAAATTCAATACTAGATATATAGATAAGATTAATCATTTTGAAGACGACAATGGATATGACTTATTCATACCACTTAGTATAGTATATGACATATATGACATTGAATATTATAAAACTTTGTTAAATAAGAAAACAACTGATGAAATTTGATGTTGTATATACTATATTTGTATCAACAATTAAAATATATGCAATATGAATGATACAACAAAGAAATTGTTAGATGAGTTCTTAAAGAATTCTGAAAATGAAGAAATACTTCAACGTTTTTTGAAGAGCTTTTTGCCAACACAACACATTGTTGAAGAATCTGGTGAACATTATATTGGAATACAGTTCATATGTAATGGACTTACTTCAATATCAATAGTAAAGTCACCAAAGAAATTCACTAAAAAGTTCTATTATGACAATGAACTTTTTAGTGAGTTCAACATACGACAAGATTTTGAATATGACTTTAAGTCTTCATTTGACTTAAAGAATGAACTTGAATCAAAGGGATATGAGATACTTAAAACAATAAGTGTTGTAGATGTAAAAGATGATAAATATTGGATAAATGCAGTTAATCAAATGAAATTCTATCAATATCAGGATATTGATGAATATATAAAGTCATTTGGTCCTGTAGATGTAATGTATGCATTTAGGACAACAGAATTTGTAAAAGACTATATCAAGGAACATTATGAGTAGAAGTGTTAAGAAATTTCCAAGTCATGGAATTGCTACAGGTTCAAATGCTGAATGGAAGAAAGAAGCAAGACAAATGAACCGTAATAAGAATAGACAAATGTTGAATAAGTTTGTCAAAGGATTCATATCTGAGGATGAACTTATGTCTTATGATAAGAGATGGCATTGTTCAGACATATGGTGTGAGCCAACTGATGGTAAGGTGGTAATGTTTAATAATCCACATAATGCAGATACTGATCATAAAATAATGGAGATATTCAAAAAATACAAGAGAAAATGAAAGAATATACATTAGACTTAAAAGCTATATATGATTCTAAAATGTCAAATATTGAAGAATCATTATCATCACTTAAGAGAAATTTTAATTTAGACAAATTTCCTTATAGCTATGAGCATAGAATTATGGATGGTGATGTTAAGAAATATTCTCCAATATCTTATGATTCTATAGAGGTTGGTCATATATTAGTATGGGTATATTATGACAAGAGTTGGGATCCAATATATAAGAAAATTAAGGTTACAAATAAATTCAATGGTATAGTATTTTTTAAGTGTCTATCAGACAACAAGAACTACTTTACTGATTGTGGTGCGTGGGAATATAATGATAAAAAGTCAAAAAAGATGTATCTTGATTGTGACTTCTATCCAACAAAGGTTATTGTTCCAAGTTATGTCAATATAGAAGATGCAAACTTTCCTGATATATGTAATATTGTTAACATTCTTTAATATATTTTCTTTGAAATTTTGCTGTTTGTGAACTATATTTGATATAACAATTAAAAATTAGAGATTATGAACAACAATATTTTTACAGAAGCTCAGCTTCAAATGGCAAAAGAAAAGTTCAATGGAGTAATAGATGTTACTTTTACTAAATATGGCAACATTAAGTTGAAGAACAACAATGATAAGAGTGGAATATACTTTACATTATACTTTTACAAAGGAAGATATATTGTAAGAGTAAGTAATCCAAATGGTGGAACTCATCAATATAAGTTGAATGTAAAGAGAAAGTACACTACATATAATTGTGGAGGACATGAATATAAATATTCTGTACAGGATCATGAGAATAGTGGTAGTAATACATTTGAAGATTTGTTGAAATATATGAAATATTATTTTATCAAATATAGAAAGTATAATTTCGAACCATAATGTTATTTTTAGCATAATTTTATTTAAGTTATTATTGATATTTTCTGTGGAATGGAGGGCATGTGAATGTCTTCCATTTTTATTTATATATTCATTTATATGTTAATATTCTTTAATAAAATTTCTTTGAAATTTTGACATTTGAAAACTATATTTGCTATATAAATAATTAAATAACAAACAATTAAAAATTAGAAATTATGAACAACAAAAAGAATTTTACAGGGGAACAGCTTCAGGCATTGGTAGATGTATTTGGTGATATAATGAAAATTAAGTTCAATACTCATGGTAATATCACTATACAACCAACAACAGATACTAATGACAACTATAACATATTGACAATTCGTAAGTATAAGAATCGTCTCATAGTCAATTGCAGAATTCATGAGCGTAACTTTTGTCCAGGATTCGGAGTATATTATGATGATAAGGAATATCCACTTGGTATAAAGCATATATATCATCAGGATGGTGGCCGTAAATATAAAGAAATTGACTGGACACGTAGTGGAAATGCCACATTCGAAGAGACAGTTGAGTATTTGAAGAATTATTTCAATAAGAAGAGAGGATATAATTTCTAAACAATATGGGAAGAATATTTATATTATATATTGTAATATTTAGTATGCTACTTATTACAGTATTCTTATTGGCAAACATATATCCTATAGCTAATCAAACTATATATTTAGCAATTATAGCTATATTGTATGTTATATATCTTATATTTATTAATAAGTATTTTGATAAGATAAATGGTAGAGATTAAGGGAAAATATACTGATGCTAAGATATTTGCATCAACAATAGAAGAAGGTGTATATTCACAGGTATATGACATCATAAATTGTGAAGCTTTCAAAGGAAAGAAGGTTGTATGTATGCCTGATGTGCATGTTGGTGCATCTGGTCCATGTGGATTAGTTGCAGAAATAGGAGATTTTGTGTGTCCAGAGCATGTTGGTGTTGACATTGGTTGTGAAGTTTCAACAATGCTGTTGAATAAGAAGATAGATCCTAAAGACTATGGATTGATAGAGCATAAAATTAGAAAGTCTGTACCTATGGGATTTGAAATTCATAACTATACAATTATAGATGAGAAGGAATTTATGAAGTGGATGGGAAATTGGTTTGCAAAATTCAAGGCAATGCAACCAGAAATTCTCAATAATTTACCATCATCTGTTACAGAAAAGTATATATCTAATGTTCTTAATAGAATCGGTATGGATCCAGTTAAGTTCTGGCATTCTATAGGTACAGTTGGTGGTGGAAATCACTATATTGAATATGATGAGGATAATGAACATTGTATGATGAACTTTCATTTCGGCTCACGTAATTTTGGTCTAAAAGTATGTAAGTATTGGACTAACATAGCTAAGTCAAACAAGATAGATAAGAAGGTTATGAAAGAACTGACAAAAGAATTTAAAGCTTCTTATGTTGGTGATATGATTTACTTTAAAGATAATCTTGACAAATACATAGCAAGCAAATTACCTAAGACAATACCTGGATATATATCTGGAGATGATATGAAGGGATATCTTTGTGATATGGTATTTGCTATGGGATATGCAAGATACAATCATATTATAGTTGAGAAAATTGTTGAAAAGATATTGAATAAATTTTCAATTAATGTTATCAATAAGCTATATACAACACATAACTATATAGATTTTAGAGACTTCACATTGAGAAAGTCAGCAATATCTGCTTATAAAGATGAGATTGTATTGGTGCCTTTCAATATGCGAGATGGTGTAGCTATATGTAAGGGAATTGGCAATTCTGAATGGCTCAATTCATGTGCTCATGGTGCTGGCCGTAAGATGTCAAGATCGGCTGCTAAATCTACCTTATCATTGCAGGAGTTTGAAGATTCTATGAAGGGGATTTATACTACAACTGCAAATATGACTACTATAGATGAAGCACCTGCTGCATATAAAGATACTGATGAAATAAAGGAGCTCATACAAAATACAGTAGAGATTATTGGTTATATGAAGCCAAAGATAAACATAAAGGCAGCTGAATAGAAATATTGTAATAAGAAATCTATATTTTAATATGAAAGAATCAATACAAAGAAAGATATTTATGACAAAATATCTTAAAGAATATCCCATACATAAGAGATGGGAAATTGAACAGTTGATAATGCGGTTGACAGATGATCAAATAAGATTCATATATAAGATAGTCATAAAAAGACAGTCTACTGTATTATGGCTGGCAATATTTCTTGGATTTCTTGGAGCAGATAGATTTGAATTGAATGATGATACATCAACTTGCGTATTTAAATCATTTTGTTCCTTGATATTGGTTGGAATATGTTGGTACATTATTGACATATTTACAGCTAGATATAGAGCAAGAGAATATAATTATAAAGAGACAATTAACTTAATACATATATATTTACAATCACAATATGAAGATCTTCGGTAAGAAAAATAAAGCTTCGATATCAATAAATAATAAAGAGGTATGGAAAGAAGGTGACAACAAAGAAACAATAACGATAGGTGACATTCAGCTTGACTTTAAGAATGTTAAAGAAACTATTGTTGTATTGTGTAATAAAGTAGAAGGCAGTATATCAACAATATCAGGAGATATACATGTAGAAAATAATGTATGCGGTGGAGTAAGTACACAATCCGGAAATGTTGATGTTGATGGAAATGTTGAAGAAAATGTGACTACAATGTCAGGAAATGTTTCATGCAATAGTTGTAATAAGATAAATACAATGTCAGGTGACATATATTATAATAAGTAAAATTATGAAAAATGAAGATAAGTATATAAGAAACAAATACAATACTTGTGTTCAGAGTTCTGAAGACATATTGGAATCTATAGCTTTGAAGTTTAGACAACTTCAAAATACTATAGACATTCTTAGAGAAGAGAACATAAGAATGAAAGACAATATGTATAAGGATGAGCAAATGAATAAGCTTAAAGAAGAGAATACAAGATTGTCTAAAGACTATTATAGGGGATTTCCAATATCTGAGGATGAGAAGAAACAGATAGATGAGTTCATAAAGTTGCATAGCAAAGGTAAGAACCATGGTGCTATAGGAGGTGCATTTACTTATGTATTCATTCCTACATCTATAGGTGTTATAGGTAAAGTTAAAGCACCAAATGGAGATGAACTAGTATTTCAAGACTTATAACAAACAATTTAAAAATATATTATGAATATTAAAGCAACTAACTACAACATAAACTATAATATTACGGATGACCAATATTATAAGTTGAATAGTCTATTAGAAAAAACAAATAAGCCAACAATTGGTCATTTCGATCTTGAAACAGTACATAAGACATTGTTTGATCATCTAATTGAAGTTGATGGAAATCATTATTCCCTATATATTACAGGATTAGATATTGGATATTTTGCTGTAGATGAAAATGGAAAATTTAAGACATATAAGTTTGCATTCATAAACAATGGAAATTTTTGGGATGCTGTTATAGAGTTATATGAAAATGTGTATTTAGATAAAGCAGAAGATTAATCTTCTGCTTTTGTTAATATATGTTAATGATTTGATCTACGTCAATAAATTATACTGTTTTATAACATAAATTGTTATTTTTATAACTTTTTTATAAAAAATGACTATATTTAATTTGAGAGTTATAAATAATGATATTCTCAATAAACATAAGTATAATTAATTTAAAATGAACATTATGAAAAGTATTAAGAAACAGTTAAAAAGATTTACTAATTTCTATGTAGGTTCAATGCTTCGTAACAAGTTAATGTACTCTACAGGATTTATTCCATTGAATTTTGACTAATGTATATAAATAAGTCAAACAAAACAAATAAAAATATATTTACATAAACTATATTATGATGAAGAACATTATCAAGAAAGTACGTAGTGGTGCAAGATGGTATCTAAATCAAATGATAGCTTGCCATCCAGAATGGAGATATGGTGTATATGCTTATAATGCATAACCATCATATTTAAATTGAAAATTTTTCAATAAATTAATATATCGTAAACGGTTTGTATATAGAAGGAGCAATACACCGTTTGCGTTAATTTTTTGCTTTATTTAAGACAAAACAAATGGTTGGAATATATTCCAACCATGTATAATATATATTAGAATTCTGCATTACAAGAATCATTATCATATTGTATAGAATCATTTTCACATTGCATGTTGTTCTTTGGTGGTTCTTTCACATATTCAAATGCTGAACATTTTTTGACATATATATCATCTTCTGTTCCAAGTATGCCATCAGGACCAGGAAGCCTCTCATATTTCTCAGACCATGCTTTTGATATTCCCACACCTGTGACCATTGCTGCTATTGATCCTATGTACATTCCTATGTCATTCCAACTCATAGTCACTGTCTTATTGTTGTACATATCTATAATCAATGCTGTTATTGGCATACATAACAATAATGTAGACACTATAGTTATTACAATTAAGAAAAAGTTCTTGGAGCTATATCCTGTATTGTTCTTTATAAGCTTAATCAAAATATTGTTAGATTGTATGTTTTTCATATTTTAGTCTAGCTCCCTCTTATATATGTTGTAATTAATAATAACCTGGGTTGTTGTAAGGATCAGGTATATATACACCCATGGGTGGCATATTCATATTCATTCCATATTGATTAACCTGGCCAAATGCAGCTATATCTAAACCTTCTGGTATGAGTGAAGGTATGGCATTTGGTACGTTTGGTATGCTTATTTCATCAGATTGTCTCAATAGATTCTGTATAGTATGTAATGCTTCATATTCTTCTATAAATGACTTATATCTTGCAGTATTCTTTATCATAGGAATCTGACATAATGTCATTACTATATCATCATGACCAAATGATGCTTCATAGCTTCCATTGCCATTAGAATCTTCAAAATTCTCAAACTCAGATATAGTTACAAGATCTGTTGTTGTAAAATCCTCTTGTTCTATTATCATCTTAAGCAATGCACAGGCGGTCTTCTTATTTGATGAGTTGAATCTTATTCCTGGTATGAGATTCTTAAATTTCTTACCATTGACACCAGCAATCTCTTCTTCTTGTGATCCCTTCTTATAATGCACTATTGATGTTATGTCAAACTCACCTTGTCTATTTATTAAGAATCTCCATGCATATTCTGGCTTATATTCATTGTCATTGTATTGTACCAAATAGTTATAGAATAATGCTCCATATGTATTCCATTCTAATGATACTATACATTTTTCAGAATTGAATATTTGTGCATACATTACCCATAGCTCAAGTGCAGCCAATTCTAAGTCAACAGTATTAGATCTCCAATATCCCACCTGCTTAAATTTGTCTTTACCAACAACCATAAGTATGTTGAACACTGTATAGTCATTTCCACCACCTTCAGCAAGATCACACAGTATTATGAAATATTCTGTCTTAAGCTTTGTCAAATCAAATTGCGGATCAAAGCATAAGAACTGTTTTTTAAGTGAAAAATATGCATAAGGAAATTTTATCTTGTCTATAGATTCAAACAAATATGTGTTGTCACGAAGTTTAGATATTATCTCTCTTGACAATAGACATTTGTCTGATGATAAGAACTGTGTACCATACTGATAATAGAATGCTTGTTCAGAACCAAGAACACCTATCATCATTTCTTTCCATTCTTCAGTACGTTTTTCCCATTCACCTGTCTCAACATTGTATTGTGGTACTTGCCACCAGTCTACTTTAAATGGTGCATATATGTTCTTCTTAGTTTCTGCACCATGCCATAAATTATAAAATAGATTCTTACCATTTTGTGTACTCAATATTGCTACATTTGAGTTGCTTATAGTAGTTACTGTAGGTATGATGTTGTTATAGAATAACTCTACATCATTTGGTGGACACCAAGCAAACTCATCAAGGATAAGCATATTGATTGTCTTACCAAGACCAGCGGTTGGAGAGAATGGTTCAGTAGATATAGAAGAATTATTGTCAAATGATATTTCTGTTTGATTCCATTTCATAGTACCTGCTTTAAGATAATATGGTAAATGAAGATACATATCTTTTATCTTCTTAAGTAAGTCAACTCCAGCAGGACCTGATTTAGACAATAATAATGCATTCTTATCTATATTGAACAATACCGTCCATAGACAATATATAGCTGTTGTCACTGACTTACCTGCTTGACGACAACTAAGAAGTATACTAAATCTGTTATTCTTAAGATGATTGAGGTATTCTTCCTGATAGTTTCTAAGCTTTACATTTCTAAGACCAGTTGGTGTCATGAGATGACATTTTGATGCAAAATACACAGGATCTTGCATGCATTTTATAGCATCTTCTATTTCTTCATCTGTCTTTCTAAATACAAGATCTGGCTTAAGCAATAATGTGTTCTTACCTATAAATGGATTTGCTTTAAGTGGCAAACCCTTTCTTATAGCATCAACTGCTGCATTTATTACATTAGTAGACCATATTACTGCTTGTGCCTGCTTACCATCTTTAGCATATTTGACAGGATCCCAATCAAATTCTAAACTGTCATATTTTCCTTCATTCTTATCTTTAGCCACTTATTAATTAAACATTCCAACTTAATTTCTTATTCATATTTGGACAATCTTTAAATATGCTTATCTTATGTAACTTCTTATTAGATTCTATATATGGTTTCCAGTTTTCTAATCCATTTCCTTCAAAAACCGTACATCCTTCAAACATAGCTGTCATATTACATATAGATGAAAGATTCCAATTACCTAAATTTTGATTGAATGTGGTACATTTACCAAACATATTATTCATATTCTTTACATTACTGACATCCCACCTATCCATTGGCATATTATATGATGAACATCTATAGAACATATCTTCCATATTCACTACTTTACTTGTGTTCCAATCATTTAGATTTTTATTGAAACTATTGCATGATGCCATCATATCATTCATCATAGTAACATTGCTTACATCCCATTTACCTATAGGTCTATTAAACAACTCACAGTCAAAGAACATAAATTGCATATTTTCAACATTACTTACATTCCAATCACTTATGTCTTCATTGAACTTATTGCAACCAGCAAACATAAATCCCATCAATTTAACATTACTTACATCCCAATATTTAAGTCCATTTCCAGTAAATGAATTGCAACTATAGAACATAGCTGACATATTTTCACAGTTGCTTATATTCCAACTACCTAAATTTGCATTAAAATTCTTACATTCACTAAACATATGATAGAATGTAGTAACATTACTTACATCCCATTCATCCATATCAATCCATTCTATCTTAAGTGGGTCAATATTTGCTTTTTTTGCAGATAAATTAAACAACCAGCACATATCAGTTATAGCAGATACATCAATATCATTCAAATTATAATTGGCATCACCAAAATGCATAGCTATGCAATCTACAAGATCTGTCTTTGATTGTGGATGAAATAAATAGTCATTATATGATCTTTTCTGATTTATCTTCTTATCTATTCTCTTATTTACAAGAAATTCATTTATATGCAACATAATTTAAAATTTTAATTTTTATGTATGCTTCATTACTTATACCACTTTGGCTTATTTTTTAGAGATGTACAACCATAAAACATACTGTCCATACGTTCAACATTATTTACATTCCAATTGCTTATATCTTGATTAAATTTTTTACATTCACCAAACATCCACATTATGTTTTCAACATTACTTACATCCCAGTTACCTAAGTCTTGATCAAATTTCTCACAACTTTCAAACATATGATCCATATATTTAACATTACTTACATTCCAATCATTTAGTGGTTGATTGAATTCTTTACAACCTTGAAACATATTTGCCATAGTATTTACATTTTTGACATTCCAGTCATTCAATGATTGATCAAAATTTTCACAATTTCTAAACATACGTTCCATATCTTTAACATTACCTACATTCCAATTATTTAGTGGTTGATTGAAATTCTTACAATCTTCAAACATTGTTTTCATATTTTCAACATTGCTTACATCCCAGTTTGACAAATCTTGATTGAACTTTTCACATCCAAAAAACATAGTTTCCATATTTTTTACATTGCTTACATCCCAGTTACTAATGTCACAATTAAAATTATTACAATTACAAAACATATTATTCATGTCTTTGACGTTACTTACATTCCACTTACTTATGTCAATATTGTAGTCATCTATATTAATTACTAAAAATAATCCACACATATTGTCTATATTAGAAGTGTCAATACAATTCAAGTCATATTCACCTTGATCTAACAAATCATATATATTGTCAATCAACTCATTTTTTGATTTAGGACAATATTTCTGTTCTATCTTATTATTTATCTTCTTATTTACTAGAAATTCATTTAAGCTTATCATAATTATTCTTCATACCAAGTTGGCTTATTTTTTAGAGAATCACAACCAAAAAACATACTTTCCATATTTTTAACTTTATTTACATTCCAACTATTTATGTCATAATTGAAATTCTTGCAACCTCTAAACATATCTGACATATCTTCAACATTACTAACATTCCAGTTGTTTAATGATTGATTGAAATTTTCACAATCACAAAACATATTGCTCATATTTGTTACATTACTAACATCCCAACCATTTAAATCTTGATTAAATTTATTACAATCATCAAACATATGATTCATATCTTTAACTTTAGATACATTCCATTTGCTTAAATCTTGATTGAAATTTTTACAACCAAAGAACATTTCACTCATATTTCTAACATTGCTTACATTCCAATTACTTATGTTACAATTAAATTTATCACAATAAGTAAACATAGCATTCATATTCTTAACATTGCTTACATCCCATTTACTGATGTCAATATTATTTATATTAGATATATTTGTGCCATATAATGGGTGAAATAATTCAGACATGTCTTTTATATTACTAGTATCAATACAATTTAAGTCATGTATGTCTTGATTTAATAGTTCTTCTATGTATTCTATAAGCTCCTTTTTATTTTTTGGAAAGTACTTATATGGCATAGTTTGATCTATCTTCTTATATATTCTATTATTTACTAGAAATTCATTTATATGCAACATAATTTAAA
>JAGATI010000134.1 GCA_017621295.1 Clostridia bacterium
ATTATCTGGAGCTTTTCTATACGCCTTTTCTTCTAGCGCTTACGAAATAAGTTAAGAAATTGTACAGATGAGAATTTAATAAAAGAGTACAAGCAAGATCGAGACGAATGCACTACTATGTTAAATAAGTATAGAAAAAATCTAAAGATAGCAAATTGCATTTTAGAAGATACACCAAAAGTTAAAGAAGTTATAAAAATTGAGCAACAGATGAAAAGAGAGCAAGAAGATATTGTAAAAACAAAGAAAAAAGATAGATATGTAGGAAGATAAAAATATAAAAGGTTGTTATGTATAAAAGTAACAGCCTTTTTGTAATTTTTAAAAATGAATATTTTGGAAACAATTGTATTTATATTAATTTTATGGTATAAATAAGTAAAATATGAATTTTGCAGCATGATGTTGCAAAATTCAAAATGGAGGAAAATTGTGGAAGATTTAACAAATATTATAAACGATGATGAGTATTTTAAATTTTTGAATGAAATAAAAAATGATATAATTACAACACGAAGAAAAGTATTAACACAAGCTAACAACGAAGTTATATTAATGTATCATAGAATTGGAAAAGGATTATTAAAAAATACAAAGTATGGAAATAGTTTTATAGATACTTTAGCAAAAGATTTAAAATTAGAATTTCCAGATATGCAAGGTTTATCAGCGAGAAATTTAAGATATATGAAAAAATTTGCAAAAGAATTTGAATATGATTCAATTTTGCAACATCATGTTGCAAAATTACCATGGACTACTATAACAACAATTATGGATAAAATAAAAGATGAGCAAGAAAGACTATGGTATGCAGAAAAAACTTTAGAAAATCTATGGTCAAGGACGATATTAGAACATCAAATTGGAACAGATTTATATAATAGACAAGCATTGCTAGATAACAAAATAAGTAATTATAAAGAAACACTACCTAAAGAATTAGGAAAAAGAGCATTAGAAATGTTAAAAGATCCATACGTTTTTGATATTGGAGGTTATGGAAAAGATGTACTAGAAAAAGATGTAGAAGATGCATTAGTCTCTAATATTACAAATTTACTTTTAGAGTTCGGAAATGGTTTTGCTTTTGTTGGAAGACAATATCATTTAGAAATAGAAGGAGAAGATTATTATATAGATTTACTATTTTACAATTTAAACTTGAAATGCTATGTTGTAGTAGAATTAAAAACAGTTAAATTTATACCAGAGTTTGCAGGTAAGTTAAATTTCTATTTAAATGCAGTAGATATGTTATTGAAAAAAGAAGATGACAATCCAACAATAGGAATTTTGTTATGTAGAGATGAGCATAAGTTAACAGCTGAATTAGCTTTAAAAGATATAAATAAACCAATAGGAGTAGCAGAATACAAGTATTTACAAGAGATACCAGAGTATTTAGCAAATAACTTACCAAGTATAGAAACACTAGAGAAGAGATTAAATAATAAAGAAAGAAGCTAGTATTAGAAGGGAACTTTAAATAGATGAATTATATAAAGAGAATGACGATTGAAGGATTAAAGAAATTTGAGCATTTTGATATAGAGTTTGACAAAAATATAAATATTATTATAGGAGAAAATGAATCAGGGAAAAGCACTATATTAGAAGCAATAAATATATGCTTAAATCAATTATATAGAAATACAGATAAGTCAATAATAAAGGATTTACTGAATATAAACAATGTAAAGAAATTTGAAAAAAATCCTTCAATAGAAAATTTACCTAGAATACAAATAGAAATAGAGTTTAATTTGGATAATAGTTCTAAAAATAATTTTTTATTTTATGGGATGCATAATCAAGATGAAAATGAAAAATATGGAATAAAATATGCTTGCGAATTGAATAAAGAGTTTGAACAGGAAGTGTTTGAATTTATAAAGGAGAAAAAAATACCATATGAATATTACGAAATGAAGTGGACTACTTTCCAAGGGTCATCTTTTAACGTGCTAAAGCAACCACTTAACTATCTAACAATAGATAATTCTATAACTACTCAATACAATACATATAATTACTATAATAAATCTGTTTTTAAAAGTAAATATAATGGGAATAAGATGATAAAAACTAAGAATGATTTTAGAACAAATATAGAAGATATTTTTAACAAATTAAACTTGGAAAAGATATCAGCCACACAACAATTTGGAATAGATACAAAAAAAGTAATATTAGAAAATATTATTTCTATTTTAGATAATGATGTTCTATTAGAAAATAAAGGAAAAGGAATGGAGAATCTTTTAAAAACACAAATAGCTTTAGATAAAGTAAAAAGTAAGCTAGATGTCGTTTCAATAGAAGAACCAGAGAATCATTTAAGTCATACTAATCTTAGAAAAATGCTAAAAAATATAGAAACTTATAAGGAAGATAAACAAATTATAATTACTACTCATAGTAATCTTATTGTAAGTGGATTAAATGTGCAAAATATTATATGGATTAATAATGAAAAAGCAAAAAGATTAGGAAATATAAATAAAGATATAGCAAAATTCTTTCAAAAAAGCGATAATAATAGCTTGTTACAATTTTTATTGGCTAAAAAAGTTATACTAGTTGAAGGAGCAACAGAATATATTTTAATACCAAAAATATTTAAAAAAATATTGAATAAGACACTTGAGGAAGAAAATATTGATATTATTTCATGTAACGGAGTAACATATAAAAATTTTATTCATATTGCAGAACTAATGGAAAAAAAGGTAGTGGTTATTACAGATAATGATGAAAGCCAAGAAAAAATAGATGAAATGAATAATTATAACCAACTACATAATAATGTTAAAATATATATGGATAGTAATATACAAAATTGGACATGGGAGATTTGTTTTTATAATTTAAATGCAAGTGAATTAAAAAATATAATAGAAATAGAGAATGGAGCAAAATATTCATATAAAGGAATTTCATATGAAGAGGAACCTATTTTAGGAAAAATATTGAATAATAAATCTGATACAGCATATAAGGTTTATATGTCTAATAAAGAATTCAACTATCCTTCTTATGTTAAGGAGGCTTTAGAATGGATAAAAGGGTAGTATTAGCTGTAGCAGGAGCTGGGAAAACTTATACACTATGTAAGAATGTTGATGAAAATAAAAGAAATATAATATTAGCTTTTACTAATCAGAATATAAAGAATATTATTAAGGAACTAAATGAAAATCACGATACAACATTAGAAAATACATATGTTTATACATTTGATAGTTTTAAATATAATTTTTTTATAAGACCATATGAACCAATAATTGCTAGACATTTTGGAATAAAAACATTTGTAAGCAAAGGAGTAAGTTTAATAACACCTCCACCTAAATTAATAAATGGATATCCAAATCGTAATTATAAAAACAATAAAATATTTGAACATTATGTTATAAAAGATAAATATTATTGTGCTAATTTGTCAGAACTAATACTGCAAGTAAAGAAAGAAAAAGAATATAATTTATTTGATATTGCAATGAAGAATATAAATCAATTTTTTGATTGTATATATATTGATGAGTTTCAAGACTTTAGACAACATGATTATGAACTAATGGAAAGAATTATAAAAAAATCAAAAAATATAGTTTTGGTAGGAGATTATTTTCAACACTCTGTGAATGCTAAGAACAATACAGGAAAACCATTTAAAGTAGGGAACACTAAACAAACAAAAAGGATAATTACATATGAAGAATATATAAAATTACTAAAAGATTTAAAACTAGAAGTTGATACTAAAACATTGCAAAGAACAAGAAGATGTCCAGAAAGTATATGTGAATTTATAAGGAAAAAATTTAATATAGAAATATATGCTGATAATGATAATAAAGGAAACGTTATTTTCTTAGATAGTATAGATGAAATAAAGGAAGTTATAGAAAATGACAATATAATAAAATTAGTCGAAAGCGAAAGTAAAAATTATAAATTTAACTGCATAAACTGGGGATATTCTAAAGGAGATACATATAATGACATTTGTGTAATATTAACAGAAAAGTTAGAGAATTTGAAAGAAAAAGATAATATAGAATATACCTCAACAATAAATAAAGTGTATGTTGCTATGACTAGAACTAAAGGAAATTTATATATTATAGAAAAGACAAAATTTGATATAATAAAGCATAATTATTTAAAAGTCAATGTAATAAATAAAAAAGTTAAACATTAAAGAATATACAAACTAATTCAAAGAATAGAGGTAAATATATGGATTTAGAATTGATTAAGAAATTAGAGTATTTCAACATATATGCTAACTTAGGGTTTCAATTTGATGGAATAGATAATTTCGAAAAATATAGAATTACATATCACAACAAAATTAAAGACTATTGGTACAACTTTATTACGGACATAAAAGCAAATAATAAAGAAGAATTTGATAAAATTA